>CAZMPV010000190.1:0-6020 GCA_964567985.1 uncultured Gemmatimonadaceae bacterium | reverse complement strand
TCCCAGAACGTCCGGTTCATCGAGGAGCAGCTCGACAGCGCCCGGACGCAGCTCAGCCGCTCCCTCCAGCGGATCCAGGAGTTCAAGGAGAGCGAGGCCTTCACCGACCTCTCCCTCCAGGAGCAGCGGCTGGTCAACCAGATGCAGCAGGTGACGAGCCAGGTGGACACCCTGGAGCGCCAGCGCAGCACCCTGGCGGGGCTCGTCCGGGAGGTGGAGCGCTCGGGGATCGGCAAGATGGACCTGGTCAGCCTCCTGGCGGAGCTCCCCCAGGGGACGAACCCCCAGATCCGGGACCTGGTCGATCAGATCCGCTCCCGTCAGGACGACCTCAACGAGCTCCTGACCCAGCGACGGGTCACCGAGGAGCACCCCCAGGCCCAGGCGCTCCGCTCCCAGATCACCGATCTCGAGGACGAGCTCCTGAGCGCGGTGGACGCCAACCTCCGGGCGATCGAGAACCGCATCGGCGTGCTGAACCGTCGCCTGGCCGAGCTCCGGGAGCAGCAGAAGGGGTTCCCCCAGCTGGAAAACCGCCTCCAGACCCTGGAGCTCCAGCAGAACCTGGACCAGTCCACCTACGAGTTCCTCCTCTCCCAGCTCTACCAGGCCCGGATCACGGAGGCGGCCGCCAGTCCCTACGTGGACATCGTGGACCCTGCGCTGGGCGCCAACCCCATGCAGCCCCGGGGTCGGATGAACGTCTTCCTGGGAGCGCTCCTGGGTCTGATTCTGGGAATCGGGGCGGCCTTCTTCCTCGAGTACCTGGACCGGACGGTCCGGACGAGCTCCGACGTGGAGGCGCTCCTGGGAATCCCGGTCCTGGGGATCATTCCCAAGCTCCGCAAGGTCGAGGAGGAGGAGGAAGAAGGGGAGCGGGCGGGACGGCGTCCCCCGCGCCACGTGCCGCTGGTCGTGGCCCTGGACCCCCTGGATCCGGCCGCCGAGTCGTACCGGAACCTCCGGATGAACCTCAACTTCATGTCCACCGAGGACGACCCGATCCGGACGATCCTCTTCACCAGCCCCGGGCCGGGCGAGGGGAAGTCCACCACCGCGGTCAACTACGCGGTCATGCTGGCCCAGCAGGGCGAGCGGGTGCTCCTGGTGGACTCGGACCTCCGGCGGCCCGCCATGCACCGGGCGCTGGACCTGCTGCGGGAGCCCGGCCTCACCAACCTCCTGGTCGGCGATGTCGAGCCCCGGGAGGCGATCCGTCCGAACGTTCTGCCGAACCTGGACGTCCTGCCGAGCGGCCCCTTCCCGCCCAACCCCTCGGAGCTCCTGAACTCGAAGACGATGCAGCGGGTGCTGGAGGAGTTCCAGGGCAAGTACAGCCAGATCGTCGTGGACTCGCCCCCGGTCCTGGCCGTGACCGACTCGTCGGTCCTGGCCGTCCACACCGACGGCGTGGTCCTGGTGCTGCGGTCCGGCGAGACGGAGCAGCGGGCCGCCGAGCGGGCCGTGGACCAGCTCCGGCGCCTCGGTGTCCGGGTCTTCGGGGCCGTCCTGAACGAGGTCTCGACGGCGACCACGGAGGAGAGCTACTACCTCCAGTACTACTACAGCTACGAGCCCGACGAGCGGACCGGGCTCGGCAGCAAGCTGCGGGAGGGGATCTCGAAGGCGAGATTCTGGTAAGCTTTTCCCGGGGTCGGCCCCCGGACCCGGGGCTTCGGGAACCTTCCTCCCGGAGCGCCGACATCGGACGGGCAGGGCTCTCCCCTTCCCGTCTTTTTTTGCGTCCGGTCGGCGCCGAGCCGGTCCCGACCTCCCGGACGTGCGTAGCATTCCCGCCAACGCGAACGCAGACGGAGCGAACCCAGACATGGACGGTAAGACCCGGGTACCCTACCCCACGAACGAGCCGGTCCTCTCCTTCGCGCCGGAGGACCCGGAGCGCCGGGAGCTGAAGGCGACCCTGGACGAGCTCGCCGGCCGCCGGCTCGACATTCCCCTGATCATCGGTGGAGAGGAGGTCCGGACCGACGACGCGGCCGAGGTGGTCATGCCCCACGACCACGGCCACGTCCTGGCCACGTGGCACCGGGCGGGGCCCGACGAGGTGGCTCGGGCCGCCGATGCGGCCGCAGACGCATGGGAGGAGTGGAGCTCGTGGCCCTGGTGGGAGCGGGCCGGCGTCTTCCTCCGGGCGGCCGACCTCCTCTCCGGTTCCTGGCGTGCCCGGATCAACGCGGCCACGATGCTGGGCCAGAGCAAGACCGCGCACCAGGCCGAGATCGACAGCGCCTGCGAGCTCATCGACTTCTTCCGCTTCAACGCGTACTTCGCCCAGCAGATCTACGAGGACCAGCCTCGTTCCTCGGCCGGCGTCTGGAACCGGATGGAGTACCGCTCCCTGGAGGGATTCGTCTACGCGGTGACCCCCTTCAACTTCACGTCGATCGGGGGCAACCTCCCGGGCGCTCCCGCCCTCATGGGGAACACGGTCCTCTGGAAGCCGTCGTCGAGCGCCGTCTACAGCAACTACTTCGTCTTCCGGCTCCTGGAAGAGGCGGGGATGCCGCCGGGGGTGATCAACTTCGTGCCCGGCCATCCGCCGACCGTGACCGAGGCGGTCCTGGCCCGGCCGGACTTCGCCGGCATCCACTACACGGGCTCGACCGCGGTCTTCCGCTCCCTGTGGAAGCAGATCGGAGACCGGATCGAGAGCTACGAGAGCTACCCGAGGATGGTCGGCGAGACCGGCGGCAAGGACTTCGTGGTCGCCCACCCGTCGGCCGACCCGGACGCCCTCCGCACCGCCCTCGTCCGGGGCGCGTTCGAGTATCAGGGACAGAAGTGCAGCGCGGTTTCCCGGGCGTACATCCCGGAGAGCCTCTGGGAGATCATGGGCGACGAGCTCCTCGAAGTGACCGAGGGACTCCGAATGGGCGACCCCCGGGACTTCCGGAACTTCGTGACGGCCGTCATCCACGCCCGGGCCTTCGAGAAGATCACCGGCTACATCCAGCGGGCCCGGGAGGCCGACGACGCCGAGGTCCTGGTGGGCGGCGAGGCCGACGACTCGGAGGGCTGGTTCATCCGGCCCACGATCATCCGGGCGGACGCGCCGAAGTACGAGTCGATGTGCCAGGAGATCTTCGGCCCGGTGCTCACGGTCCACGTCTACCCCGACGACGAGTGGAGCCGGACCCTGGAGCTGGTCGACGAGACTTCGCCCTACGGCCTCACCGGCGCGGTCTTCGCCCGGGACCGCCGGGCCGTGCAGGAAGCGAACGAAGCCCTCAAGCACGCCGCCGGAAACTACTACGTCAACGACAAGCCCACCGGGGCGGTCGTGGGGCAGCAGCCCTTCGGGGGTGCTCGTGCGAGCGGCACCAACGACAAGGCGGGCTCGAAGATGAATCTCTTGCGCTGGGTCTCGGCCCGAGCCATGAAGGAGAACCTCGATCCGCCGACGGACTACCGCTACGCCTTCATGGAGGAGAAGTAGGGCGAGGGCGTCAGTCCGGCGGACGGAGAACGAGGCGTCCAACGCTCCGCTCCTCCACCGCCGTCCGGACCTGGGGGAGCGTCCAGAGGGCACCCTGGCGCCAGCGCGGGAGCTGATCCCAGGAGTGCCGTCCGCCCGGCAGGGCCGACTGCCCGCCGGGAAGGATGAACGCCCCCGCTCCGCCCGGGTCCGCCAGGTCGGAGACGTGGCGCTGGCTCGGCCCCGAGGTGACCCGGTAAGGGGGCGCTCCCCCACCGAACCCGGCCACGTTCACCGTGTGGTGGGCGCCGACCCGGGGCAGGGGCCCCCGGCCGAATCCGAAGAGCCAGTCCAGGGCCGCGATCCCCTCCATGGGGTGGGCCAGGACGAGCCGGTGGACGTCGCCCCACGACCTGCCCTCCACCTCCTCGAGCGCCCGGGGCGCCACCGATGCCGGCAGCTCCGCGGCCCCGAGCGCCTCGCCGGCCAGGACCCGCTCGACCGCGTGGAGCGGCGTATAGCCCCCCTCCGGGCCGTAGAGCCACGCCTCCACCTCGGACTCCAGGAGGGCGAGCCAGGTGTAGAAGAGCGCGGCCTCGGTGCTCTCCAGCCCCGAGCGGAGGTCCCACGCCTCCAGGGCCGTCGCGGCGCTGTCCAGCCCGGCCTCCCGGAAGGCCCGGACCGCCGCCGGTCTGAAGCGCCGGGCGAAGGCGCTCTCCACGTCCATCTGGATCGACGACATGGAGGCGGCGTCGTGCCGCTCCCGGGCCCGGAGGAGCTCGGCGATCCGATGGGCCCGATAGGGGCGGGCCCATCGCCCGGGGCTCACCAGGAGCGAGAGGGAGTCCCGGGTCTGGCGGTTGTTCGCCGTCACCACGAAGCCGGAGGGGGGGTTCACGGCGTGGGGATGCTCGTCGAAGGGAAGGATTCCCGTCCAGTCGTGCTCCCCCGTCCAACCCGGAACCGGCAGGAGGGCCGGACGCCCCGACGCCCGGATCGGGACCCGACCGGCCAGCCAGTAACCGAACGTCCCCGCCGTGTCGGCGAAGACGACGTTCTGATGGGGATCGGTGAAGTCGGCCAGGGCGTCGAGGAACTCTTCCGCCGTCCGGGCCCGGTTCATCCCGAGGATCGCCCGGGCGGTGGTGGAGGGATCGTGGGCGACCCAGCGCAGCGCCAGCAGCTCCTCGCCGGCACGGCTCTCCACCGGCGTCATGATCGGCCCGTGGCGGGTCGTCCGGATACGGACGGTGTCGGGGGAGCCGCCCCGGACCCGCACGACCTCCCGCCGGACCCGGAAGGGCTCGGAGCCGCCGGGCACCAGGTACCGGGTGGAGTCCGCCGGGTCCACCCGCTCGACGAAGAGGTCGGCGTCGTCCAGGTAGGCGTTGGTGAAGCCCCAGGCCACGCCCCGGGTCCGTCCCGCGACCACACCGGGCGATCCCGGCAGCGACATCCCGACCACGTCCAGCCCCGGGGCGTGGAGCCCCACCAGGTACCAGAGGGTCGGCGCCTCGAGGCCGAGGTGCATGTCGTTGGCCAGGAGCGGCGCCCCGGACCGGCTCCGCCCTCCCCCGACGACCCAGGCGTTGGACGCCCGCACCATGCTCCCCGCCGCCAGGAGGCGCCGGGCCGGCTCCGGGATCCGGGCCGACGCCAGGGTGGACGGGTCCAGCTCCACCCCGCCGAGCTCGGGCGGACGGCGGTTCGGAGCGCCGTCGGCTGACCGACCCGACTCGCCCCGGGTCCCCGCCCGGCTCGTCGGGGCGCTGCGAGACCCCTCCCCGTCCACCAGGGGCATCTCCGGCCAGGACCCGGCGGCCGTCTCTTCGACGGTGACGCCCCACGCGGGGTAGCGGGGCTCCACCAATCGGTAGCGCTCCGGCCCCAGCTTCCGCCGGGCCGCCGTCAGGGAGAGGGCCGCGCCGTACTGGGTGAGGTCCCAGGCCATCATCTTCTCGATCCCCTGGGCCAGGACCGGGCTCCAGGGCTCCGGATCCAGGCGGAGGGCCACGAGCTCGGGCGGCAGCGGCCCCTCCCAGCTCCCCACCGCGGCGTTCACCCCGCGTACGTAGGCGTCGACGAAGCGGCGAGTGGCCGGATCCATGGCCTCCAGGGTCCGCTCGGCGGCCCGGCGGAGCCCCAGGGTCCGGAGGAAGCGGTCGGACGCGAGGGTCTCCCGGCCGAAGGCCTCGCTCAGGCGCCCCTCCACCACCCGGCGGAAGAGCTCCATCTGCCAGAGCCGGTCCCGGGCGTGGAGATATCCCTGGGCCACGAGGGCGTCCTCGACGCTTCCGGCCCAGACGTGGGGCACCCCAAGCGAGTCCCGGAGAACCTCGACCCGCCCGTCCAGGCCCGAAATCACCCGCTCCCCGGTCTCCGGGGCGCCTCCGCCGCTCCGGAGTCGGATCACCCACCCGGTGAGGGCCGCGCCTCCGACGACGAGGGCGAGGACCGCACCCAGAAGGACGCGTCGCTTCACGGCCCGGGCCCGCCGGCGCTGTCAGCCGCCAAGCGAGTCCAGGGCCCGGCCGAGATCCGCCTTCAGGTCGTCCACCTCTTCGACCCCCACCGAGAATCGGAC
>CAZMPV010000189.1:0-6065 GCA_964567985.1 uncultured Gemmatimonadaceae bacterium | reverse complement strand
CGAACTTCTGGACCCGCTTCCCCTCGTAGGTCTCGGTGGTGTAGATGTTGCCCTCCGAGTCCACGGTGATGCTGTGGACGGCGAAGAACTGGCCGGGCTGCCGGCCGCCGTCGCCGAAGTGGGTCACGACCTCGAGGCTCTCCCGGTCGATGACGTAGACGCGCATGTTCTTGCCGTCGGCCAGGTAGATGAAGCGCTGCTCGGGGTCGTGGGAGAAGGCGATGTCCCAGACCGAGCCGTCGCCCAGGGTCTCCGGTGCGATGAACTTCTCCTCGACGAAGGTGCCGTCGGTCCGGAAGACCTGGATCCGGTCGTTGACCCGGTCGCAGACGTAGACGAGGCCGTCGTGGGAGGGCTCGGCGCAGTGGACCGGAGTCCGGAACTGCTGGGCCGGCGGAGCGTCCGGGTCGTAGGGGCCCAGGTCAACGTCCTCGGGCCGGTTCCCGTAGGCGCCCCAGTAGCGCTTGAACTCGCCCGTTCGGCTGTCGATGACCGCCACCCGCCGGTTCGCGTAGCCGTCGGCCAGGTAGGCCTCGTCGCCCTCCGGCGTGAAGGAGATCTTGGCCACCAGGCCGAAGTGGGTGGTGTCGTTGCTGGCGGGGCCCATCCCGGGGACGCCGAACTGGTCGAGGAACTCGCCGTCCCGGGTGAACTTCAGCACGTGGGAGTCGCCCCGGCCGTTCCCCCCGATCCAGATGTTGCCCATGGGATCCACGGTCAGGCCGTGGTTCGACGACGGCCAGGTGTAGCCTTCGCCGGGGCCGCCGAAGTGGTCCACCAGGTTCCCCTCGGGGTCGAACTCGAGGATGTTCGGGGCGGACCGGCAGCAGATGCCCGTGGGCGGGTCGGTGGCGGCCCCGACCTCGGTGCGCTCGTTGAAGCTCTCGCGCCGGTGGATGACGAAGACGTGGTCCCGGGAGTCCACGTCCACCCCGATCGCCGAGCCCAGGAGCCAGTGGTTGGGAAGCGGCTTCGGCCAGAGGGGGTCCACCTCGAAGAGGGGCACCTCCACCATCTGGGCCGCCTGGGCGTCGGCCTTCGCCTGGAGGACGGCCTGCCCCGCGGCCAGCGCCCCGATGAGGGCCACCAGCGTGCCACCGACGATCAGCTTGCGCTTCATCCTCGCTCTCCCGTTCCGGATCTCCGACCCCTGCGGGGCTCGCCCCCGGAGGCGTATACTCCTGACACCGGCGACGTCCCGCCCCGCCGATGCCCCTGCACGGACGGCATCAGGATACGGAGAAAGGGCGGGCGCGTCCAGAAATCGAGCCCCGAACGCCCGACCACACAATGACGACGATTCCAGCTCGCCCCGGCGGGGCCACCGGCCGGGGCCTTCGATGCGGCCTCGTCGCGCTCCTCGCGGCGGCGATGCTCCTGGGGCTTCCGTCCCGCTCCGCCGCCCACGAGGTCCCGACCGACGTCACGGTCCACGCCTTCGTGAATCCCGAGGGGGAGACCCTGCGCTATCTGGTGCGGATTCCCCTGGAGGCGGTGCGGGACATCGACTTTCCGCTCCGGGGGCCCGGCTACCTGGACCTGGAGCGGGTCGGCCCGTCGCTTCGGGACGCCGCCGAGCTCTGGATCGCCGACTACGTGACCTTCTACGAGGGAGGCCGGCGCCTGGAGGATCCCCGGATCGTGGCCACCCGGGTCTCCCTCCCGTCGGACCGCTCCTTCACCAGCTACTCGTCGGCCCTGGCCCACGTCACGGGCTCGCCGCTTCCGGCCGACACCGAGCTCTTCTGGGAGCAGGGGATGCTCGACGTCCTCCTGGAGTACCCGATCCGCTCCGCCGACGCCCGCTTCGCCCTGCGGCCCGAGCTGGCCCATCTGGGCCTCGAGACGACCACCGTCCTCCGCTTCGTCCCCCCCGACGGAGAGACCCGGGTCTACCAGTACCACGGCGACCCGGGCCGGATCGAGCTCGACCCCCGCTGGCACCAGGCGGCGTTGCGCTTCGTGGAGTCCGGCTTCCACCACATCCTGGACGGGATCGACCACCTCCTCTTCCTCCTCTGCCTGGTGATCCCGTTCCGGAGCTTCTGGGGGCTGGTGCCGGTGGTCACGTCCTTCACCGTCGCCCACTCGATCACCCTGATCGCCTCGGCCCTGGGGCTGGCCCCGAACGTCCTCTGGTTCCCGGCGCTGATCGAGACGCTCATCGCGCTGTCGATCGTCTACATGGCGTTCGAGAACATCGTCGGGGCCAAGCTCCGCTACCGCTGGCTGGTGACCTTCGGCTTCGGCCTGGTCCACGGCTTCGGCTTCTCGTTCGCGCTGCGGGACGGCCTGCAGTTCTCGGGTGACCACCTGTTGACGGCGCTCCTCTCCTTCAACGTCGGGGTGGAGCTGGGTCAGCTCGTCGTCCTCCTGCTGATGATCCCGGTCCTCGAGCTCCTCTATCGCTTCGTGGTGAGCGAGCGCATGGGCACGATCCTGCTGTCGGCCCTCGTGGCCCACAGCGCGTGGCACTGGATGACCGAGCGGGGCGGGGCGCTGAGCGGCTACCGGTTCCGGCTGCCGGCCCTGGACGTGGCCTTCATGGCGGGCCTCCTCCGCTGGCTCATGGTGGCGGTGATCGCCGGGGCCGCGGTCTGGCTGATGCACGAGCTCTTCGGGCGCTGGGAGAGGCTGGCCCCGGAAGGCCCGGCGGGGACGGAGGAACAGCCCGGTGTATAGGCTCGTTCAGCTCGCCGCGGCTCTGGGGTACATGGCCTTCGGCGCCTGGGGGCTCTTCCTCTCGGTCCGCATCCTGCTGGAAGTCGCCGGAACCGCCGTGGCGATCCTCGGCTTTCTCCTCTTTCCCGTCTCCCTCGCGGTGGCGCCCTGGATCGGGCTCTTCGCGCAGGGGAGCTGGACGGCGCTCCTGGTCGTCTATGGCGGGGGGCTGGCGGCCGGACTCCTCCACGCCGTCGGCAACGCGCTGCGCCGGGGCTCGAGGTCGAATGGCGACGCTTCCTGAGATCCTGGAGACGACTCCATGGCGGTGAGCCCGGGCTTCCGGACCTTCGTGGAGGACCAGCTCGGCGAGATCGTGCCCCTCCGGTCCCGGGCCATGTTCGGGGGCGTGGGCCTCTACGCCGGCGAGCACTTCTTCGGCCTCATCGACGACGACCTGGTCTACCTCAAGGTGGACGACTCGAATCGCTCCGACTACGAGGCGCTGGGGATGGAGCCCTTCCGGCCCTACGGGGAGGGGAGCCGGCCGATGCAGTACTACCGCCTCCCCGGCGAGCTCCTCGAGGACGTGGACGCGCTCCGGCCCTGGGTGGAGAAGGCCGTGGCGGTGGCCCGGGGGCCGGAGGCTCCGGAGTGACGGCTCCGGCGTACCGCCCATCGACGGGGTCGCCGGGTCGGTGAGCGACGGCCGGCTGGTTCCCGGGCTGGCCGACTTCCTGGCCCGGGTGAACGCGCATCGGCGAGCCCGGGACGGCGTCGGGGAGGAAGCACGGGTCCTGGAGGAGGCGGCCGAGACCCTCTTCCGGTGCCGGGAGAAGCTCGCCGTCTACGGGAGCCTGAGGCCCGGTCGGGAGAACCACGAGCTCCTCGAGGAGCTGGCGGGCCGGTGGAGCGAGGGCGTCGTCCGGGGCCACCTGCTGGAGGAAGGGTGGGGCGCGACCATGGGCTATCCCGCCATGCGCTGGGACCCGGCGGGCGAAGCCGTCCCGGTGAGCCTCCTGGCCTCGGGCGACCTCCCGGACCACTGGAACCGCCTGGACCGATTCGAGGGGGAGGCGTACGTGCGGATCCTCGTCCCCGTGGAGGGCGAGGAGGGTCCCGTGGCGGTCGCCAACCTCTACGCCCTGGCGGAATGAGGGGCCCCGTGGACGAGGGGGATCTGTCCCATGAGGGTCACACCCGGTGTCCACGGGAGGACACTCCCGACCGCTTCCGGACCGGGTTGGAGCCCGGAATTCCGGGGATTCCGGGACGGCACGGCGATTGCACCACTGGTGTAACAGACTGTGACGGGGCAGGGCGGCCCGGAACGCGCCGGACCGCGGCCCCACGCTCAGCGCCGACCGGAGGTCAGCCATGATTCGCCACGGGCTCCGACGGGCCGTCGAGGCCGGGGCGGGGATCCCGATCCTCGCCCTGGCCGCGCTTCTCCTCGTCCCCTCGCCCGGATGGGCGCAGGCCGGAGAGCGGGACTTCCTCTTCGCCCGGCCCGACGTCCGGCTCGGCGTGCACGCCGGGCTGGCCGCGCCCCGGGCGTCGAGCGAGATCTTCGACTTCACCAGCGAGCGGCTGACCGTGGAGAGCGAGGACTTCCGGGGCCTCCACCTCTCGGGTGAGCTCGCCTTCCGGGTCACCGAGCGGCTCGACGTCTCCGCGGAGGTCGGCTTCGCCCGGAGCGAGACCCGGTCCGAGTTCCGGGAGTGGGTGGACACCGACGACCGGCCCATCGAGCAGACGACGACCTTCAGCCGGGCCCCCATGACCGTGAGCGTGAAGGGGTACCTGATGGAGCGGGGTCGGCGCATCAGCCGCTTCGCCTGGGTGCCGGCCCGCTGGTCGCCCTTCGTCGGCGCCGGCGTCGGCTGGATCTGGTACGAGTTCGCCCAGGAGGGCGACTGGGTGGACTTCCAGACCCTGGACATCTTCCACGACCGCTTCCACTCGTCGGGCACGACGCCGACGGCCCACCTCCTCGGAGGGCTCGACATCTCCCTGGGTCCCAAGCTGATCCTGACCGGCCAGGGACGGTACCGGTGGGCGAGCACGGAGATGGAGCGGGACTTCGTGGACTTCGACGAGATCGACCTGTCGGGCTTCGAGGCCACGATCGGCCTCTCGGTCCGCTTCTGAGGCGCGAGGAGAGACGATGAGCACGCGAGCGACGATGGCGACGACGGGCCGGACGATCCTCGGGGTCGGAACGATGGTCCTCGCCGTGGCGGCGAGCGCCGGCGCCCAGGAGCTGGCCGAGGGCGGGGCCGACGCCCGCTGGCTCCCCTTCACGGGCTGCTGGGAAGCGACGACGGGGGGCGTCGAGCTCGAGGGTCGGGAGACCGGAGACGAGATGCTCTGCGTCCGGCCGGCCGTCGGAGAAGAGGGCGTCGAGTTCCTCACCGTGATCGACGGAAGCGTCGAGGAGCGGGAGGTGCGCCGCGCCGGCGCCCGCAGCCCCGTGAGCCGGGAGGGCTGCGAGGGGTGGGAGCGGACCTCTTTCTCCGACGACGGTCGTCGGGTGTACCTCCGGACCGAGCACACCTGCCGGGGCGGAGTGGAGCGGACCACCACCGGGCTCATGGCCATGGTCTCGCCCTACGAGTGGATCGACGTCCGGGCCGTGAGCGTCCAGGGTCGAACCCAGGCCTGGGTCCGACGCTATGCAGAGGCTCCCGGCGGGCGGGTCGCAGAGGCCGGGCTGGGCGGCATCGCCGCCGGCCTGGGGATGGCGGTTGAGTCCGCCCGGATGGCCGCGGCGTCGGCGCCGGAGATCGAGGCGGTCATCGACGCCTCCGACGCGGTGGACCCGGCCGCGGTCGAGGCGTGGCTCGCCGAGCTGGGCGATCCCTTCGACGTAAACGCCGACGCCCTGGTTCGCATGGCCGACGCCGGCGTGGCCGAGCGGGTGATCGACGTGGTGGTGGCGGTGAGCTATCCGGACCGCTTCGACCTCGACCGGGGTGGCGCGGTCACCGCCCGGGGGCCCGAGCGGGACCGGGCCCGCTACGGCGCCAGGGGTCGCTACGGCGGCGGCTACTATCCGGGGTACCGTTCGTTCTACGGATACCATCCCTACTCGTACGGGCTCTTCTACTCGTCCTGGCACGGGTACGGGGGTTACGGGTTCTACCGGGGCTACCGTCCCTCGGTCGTGGTCGTCCAGCCCCGGGACACCGGCCCCCGGGGTCGGGTCGTGAACGGCCGGGGCTACACCCGCAGCCGGTCCGGGAGCGACGGGCCGTCCCGCTCCGTCGAGCCGGGACGCCCATCGTCGGGGGGCGCCTCGATCTCGCCCGCCGGAGCCACCCGGGGGAGCGGCGCGTCCTCGACGGGTCGGAAGGCGAAGAAGCGCGGCGGGAGCGGCGGAGACGGCGGGGACGAAGGAGGTG
>CAZMPV010000188.1:0-6077 GCA_964567985.1 uncultured Gemmatimonadaceae bacterium | reverse complement strand
AATGGCAACCCCGGCGCGGCGCTTTTCACGTCCGGACGGCCCGGACACAGCGTGACGAGAGGAGGTTCGATGATCTCAGTCGACGGGGTCACGAAGCGCTACGGGCCCCTCACCGCGGTGGACGAGATCTCCTTCGAGATCGAGCCGGGCGAGGTCGTCGGCTTCCTCGGCCCGAACGGGGCCGGGAAGACGACGACCATGAAGATCCTCACCGGCTCGCTCCAGCCCGACGAGGGCGCGGTCCGCTACGACGGGCGCTCGATCGCCCGGGAGCTGATCCGGGCCCGGGCCCGGGTCGGCTATCTTCCGGAGACGAGCGCTCTCTACCCGGACATGCTCGTCAGCGAGAACCTGGCCTACGCCGGCGAGCTCCGGGGCCTCACCGGGGCCGACTTCCGCTCCGCCGTCAAGAAGGCCATGGCCCAGACCGGCATCGAGCAGGTCTTCACCCGGCCGGTCTCGGAGCTCTCCAAGGGCTTCCGGCAGCGGGTCGGGCTCACCGCCGCCATCCTCCACGAGCCCGAGATCCTGGTCCTGGACGAGCCCACCGAGGGCCTGGACCCGAACCAGCGGGTGGAGATCCGCAGGCTCATCAACGAGCTGGGCCGGGAGCGCACCGTCATCCTCAGCACCCACGTCCTGGGCGAGGTCGAGGCCACCTGCGACCGCCTCCTGATCATCCACCGTGGCCGCCTGGTGGCCGACGGTCCGGTCGGTGAGCTCCTGGAGGCCCAGCGCTCCGGTCCCCGCTACACGGTCGAGGCCGCCGGCGACGGCGTCGAGGACGCCCTGGCGGAGCTTCCGGGCGTCCTCTCCCACGAGACCTCCAGGGTCGACGACCGAACCCGGGTCGAGCTCGTCTCCGGGGGGGAGGAGGATCTCCGCCCCCGGATCTTCGAGATGGCCGGCGAGCGGGGCTGGACGCTCTGGGAGCTCCACCGGGAGCGGGCGAGCCTCGAGGACCTCTTCCGAACCCTGACCGAGGAGGCCGACGAGCCCGGGGGTACCGGG
This sequence comes from uncultured Gemmatimonadaceae bacterium, assembly GCA_964567985.1. Lineage (GTDB taxonomy): Bacteria > Gemmatimonadota > Gemmatimonadetes > Longimicrobiales > Gaopeijiaceae > CAZMPV01. The sequence goes on along the minus strand of CAZMPV010000188.1, from coordinate 5,066 downwards.
GCAGCGGCGGCCGGCGCTCCGGGCGCCGCCGGCGGCTCGGGAAGCGCCGGGGAAGGAGGTGAGGGATGAAGGACGTCTGGACCGTCGCCCGTCGGGAGGTCAAGAGCTACTTCGACCACCCCACGGCGTACATCCTCATCGTCGCCTTCCTGGCCCTGGGGCTCTTCCTGACCTTCCGGACGCTCTACGCCTCGGGGATCGCCGACCTCAGGTCCTTCTTCGATCTCCTCCCCTGGCTCTTCGCGGTCTTCATCCCCGCCATCACCATGAGGTCCCTGGCCGAGGAGCGGAGCCGGGGGACCCTCGAATGGCTCATGTCCCAGCCCCTGAGCGAGGTCCAGCTCGTGGTGGGGAAGTTCCTGGGCGACTGGATCTTCGCCCTGGTGGCCCTGGCGGGCACCGTGCCCACGGCCATCGGGCTGCTCCTGGTCTCGGACGCGAGCTGGGGGCCCATGGTGGCCCAGTACGTGGGCGGGGCGCTCCTGGCCGCGCTGCTGGTGGCGGTCGGGCTCTTCGCCTCGTCGGCCACCCGCAACCAGATCACCGCCTTCATCCTGGCGGTGGCGATCAGCTTCACCCTGATCCTGGCCGGGCTCCGGGTGGTGCTGATGGGGCTGCCGCCCGCCGTCTCGGGGGTGGTTACCCGGCTGGCGGTCATCCCCCACTTCGACAGCGTGGCCCGGGGCGTGATCGACCTCCGGGACGCCCTCTACTTCCTGAGCACCGCCGCCCTCTTCCTGACGCTGGCCTACTTCCTCGTGGTCCGGAGCCGCCTGAGCCCGGAGCGGGGCGCGTACCGCCGTCTCCGGATCGGCACCGCGGCGCTGGCCGCGGGGGTGGTGGTCCTGAACCTCCTGGGCGGTGAGATCCACGGACGGCTCGACCTGACCGAGGACGACCTCTACACGCTCTCCGAGGGCACCCGGGACATGCTCGAGGGCCTGGACGACCTGGTCACGGTGAAGCTCTTCGTCTCCGACGAGCTGCCGCCGGAGATCCAGACGACCCTCCGGGACGTCCGGGACCTGCTCGCCGACTACCGGCGCTTCTCCGACGGCCGGGTCCGGGTCGAGATCCTGAACCCGGACGAGGACGAGGAAGCGGCGGAGGAAGCCCGTTCCCAGGGAATCCAGCCGATCCAGTTCAACGTGCTCCGGGAGGATCAGTTCCAGGTCCAGCGGGGCTGGCTCGGGATGGCGATCCTCTACGCCGACGAGAGCGAGGCGATCCCCTTCATCCAGCGCTCCGACGACCTGGAGTACCGCCTGACCTCGACGATCTGGTCCATGACGGCGGAGCGGCGGCCCCGGGTCACCTTCGCCACGGGCTTCGGCGCCCGGAGCCCCCGGCAGCTCTCGAGCTTCCGGCAGTCGCTCTCGGACCGCTACGACGTCTCGTCCAGCGACCTCTCCGGCGACACCGTCCCCGAGCTGTCGCCGGACAGCATCGACGTCCTGGCTCTGGTGGGACCGAGCCAGCCGCTGAGCGAGGGGGCGGTCGGGGCGGTCCGCTCGTACCTGGAGGCGGGGGGCTCGGGGCTCTTCCTCCTGGACCGGCTCCAGATCAATCCCCGCTCTCCCATGGCCACCCCCATGGAGACGGGGCTCGAGGGCCTTCTCGAGGAGCGGGGCGTCCGGGTCGCCGAGGGGATGGTCGCCGACTACCGGTCGAACCAGCAGGTCTCCGCGGGCCGACAGGGCCCCTTCTCCCTGGTCCAGCCCTATCCGCTATGGCCCGTGGCGACGCCGGCCCGGGACCACCCGATCACCCGGGAGCTCGAGTCCCTGACCCTGGCCTGGGCGGCGCCCCTGGAGATCACCGACTCGACCCGGGTCACCCCCCTGTGGCAGACCACCGAGTTCGCCGACCGGCTCTCCGCGGGGGGCCCGATCGCCCCGAACCAGGTGCCCCAGCCCGAGTCCACCGAGAATCTCTCCAGGCGGATCCTGGCCGCCGCTGTCGCCCCGTCCGGGGAGAGCGGGACCGGCGACGACGGGGCTGACGTGGGCGTCCGCATGGTCGTGGTGGGCGACGCGAACTTCCTGGATCGCCAGTTCGTCCAGGGGAGCGCCCAGAACCTGACCTTCGCGGCCAACGCCGTGGACTGGCTGGCCCAGGACGAGTCCCTGATCGCGATCCGGTCGAAGGACCGGACGCCTCCTCCGCTGATCTTCGACTCCGACTTCCAGCGCCTCGCCCTCCGGTGGGGCAATCTGGTCGGGATGCCCGTGCTCTTCGTCCTGATCGGGCTGGCCCGGAGCGTCCAGCGGCGGCGTGAGAGCGAGCGTCTCTGGCAGGAGGTGAAGGGATGAGCGAGCAGGCGCTGAAGCGGATCCTGTTGGGCCTCGCGGTCCTGGTGGCGGTCTACGGCCTCACCGTGCTCCTCCGCGGAGGACTGGGAGACTCCGGCTCCGACGCCGGAGCCCTGGCCGCGGCTCTTTCCCGGATCGACTCCGCCACGGTCCGGGAGGTCGTCTTCCGGCGGCCGGGGGACACGGTGACCCTGGCCCGGAGCGGCGACGGGTGGACGGTGAACGGCTACGACGCGGACTCCTCCCGGATCTCGTCCCTCTTCGGGGCCCTGAGCGAGGAGAACGCCGGGGGCGTCATCGCCCGGAACCCGGCGAACCACGCCCGCCTGGGCGTGAGCGCCGACAGCGCGACCCGGGCGGTCTTCCGGGGGCCCGACGGCGATTCCACGGTGCTCCTGGTCGGGGCGTCCGGCAGCTCGTTTCCTTCCGTCTACGTCCGCATCGCCGACCAGGACCCGGTCCACCTCCTCGAGGGTGAGCTCCGAACGGCCGCCCGCCGGACAGCCGACCAGTGGCGGGACCGGCGTCTCCTCAGGATGGACACCGCCTCCGTCGCCCGGGTGACGATGACACGGGACGGAGCGGAGTACACCCTGGAGCGGGGCGAGGACGGCTGGACCGTCGACGGAGCGGCCGCGGACGCCGCAGCCGTCCGGGACCTCCTCTCCCAGCTCGCCTCGATGGACGCCACCGGCTTCGAGCCCGACGGTGCACAGCTCGTGGACCCGGCCCGGACGATCACGGTACGGGACGCGGAGGGCCAGCTCCTCGCGGAGCTCGCGATCGGCGAGACCGAGGGCTCGAGCGTCCTGGTGCAGCGGGCCGACGGGGGGCCGGTCTACCGGGTCTCCCAGCACCGGGCGGACCGGCTCACGCCCGAGCCCGGGGCCCTCACGGGAGAGGAGGGCTCGCCCCCGCGGACTCTCCCGGGCTGGACCTGAGGGCCCGGGAACCGCACTTTGCCACCGGACCGCGGGCGTCGAAGGCCCGGTGCCGGGCCCCACCCGGCGGCCGGCCCTCCGGGCGCCTCCCTTCCCAACCCGACCGAGACGTCCGGATGGAATCCGACATCCAGCACTGGCTGACCACCGTCGCCCGGGCCGCCGGCTTGCCGGGCGCAGACGACCTCCAGATCTCGTCGGGGACCGAGACCTCGGTGGCCTGGGATCTCGTCACCTCGGCGACCGACGTCCCCGAGGAGGAGCTCGCCCGGGTCGTGGCCGATCACTTCCGCCTGAACGTGGCCGACCTGGCTGCCGCCGACCCCCAGGCCCACCGACTGATCCCGGGGGTGGTGGCCCGCCAACGGTGCATCCTTCCGCTCTCGTACACGGACCGGAGCCTGGTCGTGGCCACCGGCGACCCGGTGAGCATGGAGACCGAGCGCTCCGTCGGCGACGTGACCGACCGGAGCGTCGTCTACCGGGTGGCTCCTCCCGCCCGGATCCGGGCCGCCATCGAGAACACCTACGAGTGGGAGGAGGGCGGCGGCATCAGCCGGCAGCCGCGCTCCGACGCCGACGACCTGCCCCGGGTCCTGGTGGTGGACGACGACGCCGACACCCGCCTGCTGCTCCGGACCGTGCTCGAGCGTCACGACTACCGGGTGGTCGAGGCCGACGACGGACCGGCCGCCCTGGAGGTCGTGGCCGACGACGAGCCCCTGCACTTCATGACCCTGGACCTCCAGATGGAGGAGATGGACGGGCTCGCCGTCCTGAAGGAGGTGCGGAGCCGGGAGGCGACTCGTGACCTGCCGGTCATCGTCGCCACCGCGACCGACGACCCCGAGGTGGAGATCAAGCTCTTCGAGGCGGGGGCCGACGACTTCATCGTGAAGCCCCTGGATCCCCGCCGCTTCATCCTCCGGCTCGAGGCGGTCCGGAGGCGTCGGGGCGAACCCTAGGGAACCACCTCAGCCATCCGACGCTCGGGCTCGCCGCTCCCCTCCCGGCCGGCCAGCGCCCGCCACCCGGGTCCGGGGGGGCGTCAGTGCCGGCCCCGGGCCCGCTCCTTGCCGGGGAGGATCTCCAGGCAGGTGGTCCACCACCCGGTGAGGATCGTCTCGACGAACTCCTCGGGGAGCTCCTCGGCCCGCATCTCCTCGGCCAGCGCCTCGTGGTCGTAGTCCACGGGGACGAACTCCACGTCGAGGTCGTCGCCCTCGGCCTCGAGCATGGCGTACCAGACCTCGGTGCGGCCGTCGTTGGCCGGCCGACCCAGGGCCCCGACGTTCACGTACCACCCTCCCGGCCCCAGCCGGCGCTGCCAGTGGATCCCGGTGTGGGTCCCCAGGATCACGTCGGTCTCGTGCTCGACGGCGAGCTTCCGCAGGAAGTGGGTCGGCGTCGTCGTCTCCCAGAGGAACTCGTTCATCTGCCGGGGGCTGCCGTGGCAGCCCAGGACCCGGAGGTCGCCCAGGAGAAACCGGGTCTCGTGGGGAAGGGTTCCCATCCACTCCCGGTTCCGGGGCGCCGTGTTCCGGAAGGTGTAGCGGTAGGAGATCCGGGCGTAGTGGTTGTCCCGGGGGTCGGTGTAGCCGCACTGGCAGTCGTCGAGCCCCCGGGCGATCGAGTCGTCGTAGTTGCCCCGGATGGTCTCGACGCCGTGGTCCCGGAGGATCGGGAAGACCTTGTCCGGGTTCGGCCCGAAGGCGCCCATGTCGCCCAGGCAGAAGAGGGCCTCGGCGCCGCGCTCCAGGGCGTCCTCCACGGCCCGGGCCAGGGCCCGGTGGTTCGAGTAGACGCCCCCGAA
>CAZMPV010000187.1:0-6111 GCA_964567985.1 uncultured Gemmatimonadaceae bacterium | reverse complement strand
CCCGGGCGTCCCGGCCCACCCGGGTGAAGACCGCCTCGACCCCGTCGGTGGCCAGAAGCGCCCCCTCGAGCTCGCCGGCGGCCGCCGCCGTGGCGTCCAGCGCCGTCCCCTGGGCCAGCTCGAGCCGGGCCCGGAAGGAGCCCTGGTCCACGTCGGGGAGCAGGTCCCGGTCCAGGACCAGGCCCAGCGCCGCCGCCCCCACGAGCGCCGCCGCCGAGATCCCCAGCACCCGGGTCCGGTGGTCCAGGGACCACTCCAGGGCCGCGTGGTAGCGCCGTGCAAAGGCGTCGAAGGCGCGATCGAAACGGCGGGCCAGGGGCCTGAAGGTCCGGGATGCCGCTCCGGCCGCCATCTCCTTCCAGAAGCCCAGGAGCTCCCGGACGAAGCGGACGGGCGGCAGGCCGGCGAGGCGCCCGGAGGCCTCGGCCCGACCCCGCGGCGCCTTCCCCCGCCCCACCCGCGCCGCCATCGCCGGCAACAGCGTCAGCGCCACCAGGAGCGACGCCAGGAGCGAGAACGTCACCGCCAGGCTCAGGTCGCCGAAGAGCTCGCCGGCCACCCCCTCGACGTAGACGATCGGCCCGAAGACCGAGATCGTCGTGAGCGTCGAGGCCGTGATCGCCCCCTGGACCTCCTCGGCGCCGGCGGCCGACGCCTCGTCGGGGCCCTCGCCGAGCTCGTCCCGGTGCCGAAAGATGTTCTCCAACACCACGATCGAGTTGTCCACCAGCATGCCCACGCCCAGGGCGAGCCCGCCCAGGCTCATGATGTTGAGCGAGAGCCCGGCGGCCTCCATCAGGGCGAAGGTGCCCACCACCGAGATCGGGATCGCCAGGGCCACCGCCACCGGATAGCGGGGGTCGCGGAGGAAGAAGAAGAGGACGAGGAAGGCGAGGACGCCCCCCAGGACCAGGGCCTGGACCACGTTCGCGATGGAGTCGGAGATGAAGCCCGCCTGGCTCGACGCCACGTCGACCCGGACCTCGTCGTACTCGACCCGGAGCTGGTCGAGGACGCCCCGGACCCGCTCGGCCACCTCGACGGTGTTCGCCCCCGATTCCTTGAAGACCAGCAAGCCCACCGACTCCGCCCCGTTGTAGCGGGTGATCGCCTCCCGCTCGGCGAAGCCGTCCACCACCCGGCCCACGTCCCGGAGGCGGACGAGCCGGAAGCCCTCGTCCTGGTCGGGGCGAGCGATGGTGTCCATCCGCTGCCGGGCCACGACCACGTCGCCGATCTCCTCGACCGTCTGGAACTCGCCCAGGGTCCGGAGGGGGTAGCGGAAGCGCCCCTGGAGGATCGTGCCGCCCGGCGCCGAGTAGTTGGCCGCCTCCAGGGCGGCGGAGACTTCTTCGAGGCTCACCCCGTAGGAGTCGAGGAGCCCGGGATCGACCTCGACCTGGATCTGTCGGTCGAGGCCGCCGGTGACCGCGGCTCGGGCCACCCCGTCGAGCTGCTCGAGGCGCCGCCGGAAGACGCTCCGGGCCAGCTCCTTCGTCTGCCAGAGATCGGCGCCGCCGGCCACGCTCAGCGCCATGACCGGATCCGCCTCGGGGTCCACCCGGAGGATCGCCGGCCTGGCCGCCGTCTCGGGGAGGATGCCCCGGATGTTGTCGAGCCGCTCCCGGACGCCGAGCATGGCGAAGTCCATGTCCGTGCCCCAGGCGAAGCGGAGCGTGACCAGGCTCACCCCCTCCCGGGAGGTGGAGGTCACCCGCTCGACGCCGGGCACCGCTGCCCCCTGGGCCTCGATCCGCTCGGTGACCAGGCGCTCGACCTCCGAGGGAGCGACGTCGGCGTACGTCGTGTAGACCACCAGCCGGGGGTAGCTCACGTCCGGCAGCAGGTCGATGGGCAGGCGGAGGAAGGAGATGACGCCCAGGAGCACCACGGCCAGGAAGAGCATGGCCACGGCCACCGGGCGCCGGGTCGAGCTCCGGGGGATCGACACGGCTCAGTCCCCTCCGGGGTCTCCGGAGTCCGCGCCGGCCTCCTCGACCATGTCGGCGCCCACCACCTCGGCCAGGTTCGCCCGGGCGATGAGATAGTCGTAGAGGGCGGTCGTCGCCTGGCGCCGGGCGCCCACGGCGGCCTCGATGTCCCGCTGGAGGTCGGTGAAGCTCCGGGTGCCCTGGCGGTACTGCTCCCGGGCCAGCTCCAGGCGCTCGGTGGCCAGCTCCCGGGCCTGGCGGGCGATCCGGAGGCCTTCGCGGGCGGTCCGGACGTCGATCAGCCGGCTCCGGACCTCCTCCTCGACCTGGAGCCGGGTCTGGCGCAGCATCTCCCGGGCGTTGTCGGAGGCCACGTCGGCCTGGGCGGTCCGGTGCTGGATCTGGAAGTTGCTGAAGACGGGGATGCTGAGGCTGAGCCCCGTGGAGACGAAGCGGGAGTCGTCGGGGTAGGCGTCGAAGAGGGCGCTACGCTGCTCGTCGAAGGTGTTCTGGGTGAGGCCGTAATTAAGGGAGATGGTCGGCCAGCGGCTTCCGCCGGCCGCGGCGGCGGCCGCCTCGGCGGCGTCCACCCCGGCCCGGTCCCGGATCACCCGGGGGTTCCGGGCCAGAGCCCTGGCCACCAGGGTGTCCTCGGGCGGAAGGCCCGGGAGCGCCCCTTCGGCACCCGCCCGCTCCCGGACCGGGACGATGTCGTCACCGACCGGCGTCTCGACCCGGAAGGGGCCCATGCTTCGGTCGCCGATCGTGCGCTCGAGCGTGAGACGGGCCTTGTCATAGGTGCTTCGGGCTTCACGCAGGGCCTGCTCCTGCTCCCGGAGGCTCTGCTCGGCGGCCAGGAGATCGACCCGGGTCAATCCGGCCAGCTCGTAGCGTCTCCGGGTCGTCTCCAGATCCCGCTCCCGGCCGGCCAGGAGCTCCTCCTCCACCTCGAGGAGCGCCCGGGCCCGGGCCGCATCCCAGTACCTCCGGGCCACCTCCGCCTCGACTTCCAGGAGGCTCGCTCGGGCGGCGGCGGCCCGGGCTTCGGCCTCGGCGCCGGCGGCCGACAGCTCGTGGAACCTGCTGCCCCCCTGGAAGAGCGTAATCTCCCCCCCGACCCGCTGGTTGGAGCTCGACGTCGTCCGCCAATCGGTGACCGGGTTCTCGATCGGGTTGCCGAAGTTGTCCGTGGAGCGCAGGCGCCGGTTGAAGCTGAGGCCGGTTCCGGCGCTGAGCTGCAGGCTCGGGAGAAAGGCGCCCCAGGCGGCCCGCTTCGCCGGCCCGCTCAGCCCCATCTCGTTTCGGGCCCGCCGGTAGGCAGGGCTGTGCTCGGCGGCCCGGGAGAGCGCCTCTTCCAGGGTGAGGACCGGCTGCTCCTGGGCCGGGGCGGGTGTGGCCGCGGCGGCCAGCACGACGGTCGCCGCGACGAGGCCGGCCGCGAGAGGCACCACGACCCTCATCGCCCCGCCCCCCTCGGCGCGTCGTCGGGCACCTCGTCCACCAGACGCACCCGGGCGTCGTGGACCAGGTAGTGGTGGCCGTCCACCAGGACCGTCTCGCCGGGCTCGACCATGTCGGTCTCCTCGCCCTCGACGATCGAGACCAGGGAGTCGCTCTCGAGCCCCGTGGTCACGTAGCGCCACTGGGCCCGGCCCTCGGTGGCACCCTCCGAGGACGCCTCGAAGACGAAGAGCATCGTGCGCCGGTCCCGCTCCAGGATCGCGCTCCGGGGCACCACGATCCGGTCCGGATACCGGCGGGCGTCGAGCGACACGTCGGCGTACATCCCCGGCTTGATCCGGCCGTCGGGATTCGGGAGCGAGAGGGTGACCCGGGCGGTGCGGCTCTCCGGGTCCACGACCGGGTTGATCGTCTCGACCCGGCCCCGGAAGGTCTCGCCCGGGAACGCTGCGAAGGTGACCGAAGCCCCCCGGCCCTCCTCGAGCCGGCCCACCTCGGCCTCCAGGACCTGGACCTCGACCTTGATCGGGTCCAGCTCGACGAGGGTCAGAAGCTCCGTCCCCTGGGAAACGTGCTGGCCCTCCACCACGTTCAGGTTGGCCACCCGGCCGCCGAAGGGGGCCCGGACCGACGCCCGCTCCAGGTCGAGCTCGGCCTCCCGGAGCGTGACCTCGGCCTGCTCCAGGCCGCTCCGGGCCCGGGCCAACCGCTCCCGCTCGGCCCGGAGCTCCGGGTCGGTGATCTCCTCGTCGAAGAGGGTGAGCTCCCGGTACTGGGCCTCGGCGTTCCGGACCTCGGCCCGGGCCCGATCGACCGCCAGGGCGAAGTTCGTGGTGTCGAAGCGGAGCAGGAGGTCGCCCTCCGAGACCCGGTCGCTCTCCCGGAGCGGCAGGCTCGAGACCACCCCGCCCACCCGGGCCCGGACCACGGCGCGACGGTTCGCCGCCGCCTGCCCGGCCGCGCTCACCGTGATCCAGAGCGTGTCGCGCCGGACCCGGGCCCCCGAGACGGGCTGGGCCACGTCGGTGGCGAAGGCCTCGGTGGCCGAGACGGCCGGGGCGGAGTCGCTCTCGACAGCGTCGGCCGTCGAGCCGGACGCCTCGTCATCCCCCTCGTTGGAGCGAACCCTCAGCCAGGCGCCGCCGGCGAGCAGCGCCAGGAGGATGACGACAGTCGCGACGGAGAGCGTGCGTCGTGAGAAGGCCATGGCGGTCGGGGCTGTGCGAGGGAGCCGAGGGCCCGCCGGGGGGGTGGCGGGCGGCTCGGCCCGTTCGATGACGAGGTGGCCGGAAGGGCGTCCGGGACGGGGCAGTTCTCTGTCCCGGACAGCGTCCGTTCAAGGCTATGTGACGCCGTGGACCCCCGCAATGCGTGGATGGGCGGGCGCGGCCTCGCCCTCGCATGTTCACAGGCCCACGGGGCAGAGCCGGACTCGCTCCTTCATCCACCCGACTCCAGTCCGATCCTCCAGACGACCAGGCGCGGGTAGACTTCCGCCGTGCGGCGATTCTCGAAAACCAGGTCGTCCGCCACGAATCCGATGAGCATCTCATCTCTTCTGGACCTGGCGAGGAGCGAAGCGCTGTCGAGGTCGACCACATCGATCCGGGTGTGCCAGATCGAGCCGACGCCGTTGTCGGGAACGAGCCTGACGCCTCCCCCCCGGGCCGGTCGCTCCAGCATGTGATCCTCCCAGTCCCGGTTTCGGACGTGGAGGAGGACCCAGAGCCGGTTCTCGCCGTCCACCCGCATCGCGCTGACGTAGTTGGGCGGAGGATTTTCCCGCGTGAAGGATGCCGGACCCTCCTCAGGAGGATCGACTTCGTTCAGCTCCGAACCGACGATCCCGTCGACTCGCCGGCCCTCGCTCGTCCAGACGTCGACCCGGTATTCGAAGCGGGGGGCGGTGTAGATCCGTCCGCCAGGGCCCGTCGCGATTCGACGCAGGAGCCCGAAGGTGTTCCGGGCGCCGGACGCACCTTTCCGTCCGAACGAGTGAACCGCTTCCAGATTCTCCAGGATGTGAATCGGGAGGAGCGTCCCGTTCCCCGTGGAGATCGGGCCGTTGACGACGATCGCATTCGTTCCGGGAATGGGGGCGGCGGCACGGACCAGGGCCGGAAGCGGCGCTTCGTCGTGCAGCTCGAAGTCCGGGCCGATGATCGACAGCCGGGCATTGTGAGGGTCGAAGACGTGCACCCGTCCACTGTCGTCCGAGAAGAAGGGCCTGGGTGAGCCGAACTCCATCGGTCCCTGGCCCGGTCGGCCCACCCGCCTCAGGAACGTTCCGTCCGAATCGAACACCTTGAGCATGTCGTCGTACTGACCGGCCCAGAAATTCCCTCGTCCATCCCGGACCACGTACTCAGTAAAGCGGACGTACCCCTCGCCCGTCGTATCGCCGAGCGTCACGACGGAATCGAGGCGGATGCAGTCCTGGCAGAAGGAGGGGCCGGGCTCGAGTGGTCGATACGCCGGATCTTCGCCGGTGGAGTCGGCGGAGCCGCATGCCAGGAGCAGGGTCGAAAGAAGCCCGACCGCGACCTGGCGACACCTTGTCAGACAGCGCATCGAACGCATCGGTGGAGGCTGCCTCGCTTACGAGTCATTTGGCTCCGTCGGGCCGCTCACCCAGCCAGTCGATGGCGAACTTCGTCAGATAGGGGACGTCGAGCTCGTCGTACCGAACCGCCCAGACCGTGTCCCCCCGTACGAAGGG
>CAZMPV010000186.1:0-6111 GCA_964567985.1 uncultured Gemmatimonadaceae bacterium | reverse complement strand
AGCGCACTGCAATGGGGTTGCAGGGGTCCCCGGTTCGAATCCGGGCGTCCCGACTGAGATGGTTTGGATCCAGCGAGTCCCGTCGTGACGGGACGCGTGGCCCCCGGCGACTTCGGTCGTCGGGGGCTTTCTGTTCGGGGGCGTGAGCAGGGGTGTTGGGACGAGTGTTAGGGGCCGGCGCGATCATGCCCGGAGTACCAAGCAAGGCTCTGCCAGGACGCCGATATCCGTGGGCCATTCCGTCTGGAGCGGGGCCGCGGATCAGGGCCGCCCCGACCAGGGAGTGGACCTCGGCCTTCTCAGGGACGCTGAGCGTCGGAGACCACCCCGAGCTTAGCGATTGACCCGCTCCGTCCGGGCCAGGAAAACCCGGTCCACCCGTCGATCGTCGTCCAGATCCGTGAGCTCGGCAAGCGGGGTCGAGCCCGCCCGGAGCTGTAGGACCCGGGCGTGACCCGGAGCTGGATACCAGCGGCCTTGCAGCTTCATCTCCCTGGGGTAGCCCACCCCGGCGTAGACTCGCTCCACAACGACCCGACCCAGGATCTCCACGACCTCCTCGTGGCGGAGATATTGCGGTCCGTGTCCCCCGGGACGGGCACGAAAGCGGACGCGGCCCAGATCGACCGGGTGCCAGGTGCAGCAGTGGACCGGACGCCGGTAGCGACGAGTTCGGGGCGAGTGCGCCCGTGCGAATCCCTTTCTCACGCACCACTGCCATCCATGAACGGGATGGCCGGCTCCGGATCTGCAGAACGGCGGTCCCCTCTCCTCCCGGTGCCGGGGCCGGCGCTCGTACACCGGTCGGGGCGGGCGAACGTATCCGTGATCCCGGTAGATGGGTCGATGACGGGTGGTGCCGTAGTCGACGGAGCCGTGGACACGGACGTCTCCGATCCAGTCCCACCACTCCACGGAGATGCCCACCCGTGCTTGAGCCATGCCCTCCACGGGCATGGCCAAGAGCAGCCCAGTGGCGATGATCATCCACAGCGCGGATGTCCGCACTCGATTCGTCTTCATCGCTTCTCCCCTCCCAAGGTTCGCCCCGTCACTGGTGCGACCGGGGACGCCTCGACAATGGCCCGGCTGGCGCGGCCGACGGACCACCCGTGACGATACCACGCCATCACAGGAAGAGGGGAGCAAGTCCCAAGCCAGGAAGGACGACTGCCGTCGTCGATGCCTATAATAAATTGATTCGCAAGCGCTTACGCGCTCAGAACCGCTCGGCTCAACTCCGTTCGACTCTCGAAATAACCAGCGATGTGTCCTCCTGAGAGGACAGGGGACGTACCATGTCGGGCGTTTCCACAGAGGATGAGCACTACCCGTGGTCTACGGCCCCAGACCACCGGTCGGTCGTTGTCACCGTCGTGTAAGCTTGTTTCTGTAAAAAATCGTCCGAGGGGAACCGCGGAGGGGGACTTTGAGCTAGATTCCGGGCCGACCTGAGATCCGCCCGAGGTGGGAGGAGAAGCCCGATGAAGAAGTCGAGGTTCAGCGGGAAGTAGATCGCCATGGCCTTGCTGCACGGCCTCAAGGGGGGAGGGGTCTCTCGCTACTTTGAATCGCAGCGGGAGAAGGTGGTCACGACAGAGCTCCAAGAGGGAATGCTAGGGCGGAGAAGTCACGGGGATGCTCCAGAGGATGTCACACGGCACCTGATCTGGGCTCCCTTGTCCCTCAGGCACCAAACGGAGTCCCCCGCCTCCTCCGAACTCGGGTTGGCGGCTCGGGTATTTTTATAGTGACATGTGCGTCTCACTTTCTTCCCCGACCAGCCGTCGAGGAACATCCCCTCTCTTGAAGGAGGCCGCCACTTGGGGCTCGGTCTTCGTAGCTGGTGTGTTCAGCTTCGCCCTCGTTCGTTCAGCAAGCCGACTGGCCGACCGAGCACGAGAGGGTGGAAAGGCAGTTCGACGTAGTGGCCGCCGCATCCGGCGTCGAGGCGATGCCGCTCAAGCGCCGGGTGATCAACGTCTACGACCACGTCGCGGTCGTCCACGCCCGCCGTCGCGCCGTCTCCCGGGAAGGGGACACCCGTGTCGAGTCGCCCTTCGTCTATACGGACGTTTACGTGTGGTGCGACGGCCGGTGGCTGTGCATCACGGGGCAGTCGGCCCCGGTTCCGGACGCACCCTCCCCTGGCGGGGGCTGAGGGTGGGAGAGCGACGGGTCCCCGGGGTGTGCTGAGGGTGGGGGAGACGCTGGAGCGGCTCCGGCGCCGGAAGATCTTTCAGTGGGCCGCCGCCTACCTGGCCGCCGCATGGGTCACCCTCGAGGTGACCGACGTCGTGTCGGGGATCCTCGACTGGCCGGCGACGGTGCCGCGGGTCGCCCTCGTCCTCCTGGCGTTCGGCTTTCCCCTCGTCCTGGTCCTGGCCTGGTACCACGGTGAGAAAGGCCACCAGCGGGTGAGCGGGGCCGAGCTCCTGATGGTGGCGGGGATCCTGGTTCTCGCCGGCGCCGCACTCACCTGGGTCGTCCCGACGGGTGGGGGGACTGGCCCGGAGGCCGCCGCGGGGCCCGGAGCCGGAGACGGCCCGACCGCCGCGGAGGCGGAGCCCGCGGACGGGTCCGAGCCGGTCCCGGACGACGCCTCCGTCGCCGTACTCCCCTTTACCGACATGAGCCCGGAGGGGAACCAGGAGTACTTCGCCGACGGGATCGCCGAGGAGCTGTTGAGCACGATCTCCCAGCTCCCCGGCGTCCGGGTCGCGGCGCGCACCTCGTCCTTCGCCCTCGAGGGCTCCGACCTGGACGTGACCCAGATCGGACGGCGGCTCCGGGTAGCGACAGTGGTCGAGGGGAGCGTCCGGAAGAGCGGGGACCGGCTCCGGATCGAGGCCCGGCTCATCGACGCCTCCGATGGGTTCCGGCGCTGGTCGGAGACGTACGACGCCGAGCTCTCCGACATCTTCTCCGTCCAGCGAGAGATCGCTCGCTCCGTGGCGGACGCGCTGCGGGTGGAGCTCACCGGCGCGGGCGACGAGCTCCGGCTCCGGGGCCAGACGGACGACCCCGAGGCGCAGGACCTCTACCTCCGGGGCCGGTTCGAGTGGAACCGCCGCACCCGTGACGGTCTGGAGGCCGCCGTGGACTCGTTCCAGGCGGCGCTCGAACGGGACCCCGACTACGCCCGGGCCCTGGTGGGCCTCGCCGACGCCTACGCCGTCCTGGGCTTCTACGACTACTGGCCCCCGGCCGAGACCTTCCCGGCGGCCAAGGAGGCCGCGACCCGGGCCCTGGAGATCGAGCCCGGGCTGGCCGAGCCCCACGCCACCCTGGGGTACGTCGCCCTCTACTACGACTGGAACTGGGAGACGGCGGAAGCGGAGTTCCGGCGGGCGATCGCCCTCGACCCCACCTACCCGGTGGCGCACCAGTGGTATGCGAACCACCTGGTCGCCATGGGCCGCTTCGAGGAGGCGGGGGAGGAGGTGCGAGCCGCCTCCGAGCTCGACCCCCTCTCGAGGATCGCCCACGCCGCCACCGGGTGGGTATACTACTACGCTGGGGAGTACGGGCTCGCCGTCCGGCAGCTCCGGGAGACGGTGGCCCGCGACTCGACCTTCGAGCTCGGCTGGCTCTGGATGGGACAGGCCCAGAAGGAGCTCGGCCGCCTGGAGGAGGCCGAGCGCTCCCTCGACCGAGTCGTGGAGCTCTCCGGCAAGAGCGTCATCAGCCGTACCGCGCTGGCCCACCTCCGGGCCCTCCAGGGTCGACCCGCCGACGCCCGCCGACGCCTTGTCGAGCTCGAGGCCCGGGCCGGCTCCGGCTACGTCCCCGCCTACGAGATCGCCCGGGTGTACGCGGGTCTGGGGGAGCTCGACACCGCCGTACGGTGGCTCGAGCGCGCCCGGGAGGAGCGGGGTCACTCCATGGCGTTTCTGGCGGTGGACCCGCAGCTCCGGCCGCTCCATGGGCATCCGAGGTACGAGCGGTTGGTGCGGAGGATGGGGTTGGAGGATGTGGTGGGGAGGGGCGCAACTCCGTCGGTAAAGCGTTGAGTCTCTTGACTCGGCCATCCCTTCTTCGACCGCTCTTGAACCGCGCGCGGGCCTGGAGCGACTCGACCCGGTGAGCCCGATAGGAAAGGATGAGCCATCCGGTCGCCGAGATGCGTGAATAGGCGCGGAAGGGGTATTCCAACGAGCCGCTTCACACACCGGATCGCATATGCAGGGGGACGTGGCCCGATCGAAGAGATTCCGATTTCCGTCACGACCGAAGACACGAAACACGTCCGCCGCTCCGTCACTGAAAACGCCATTCTACGACTGCGGCGGCGTTGATCTACGATCGGTTCTAAGAATGGACGTTCCCCTGTTGGGACGCCTGTTTGGACGCTCCCGCCGCACGACATCGGCCGTTGCCTGACGCTTCTCTAGCCCGAGACCTCAAGCGTCGCGTCCTCGCGGGCCTCGTCGTACCTAGTCGGCCAGCGCCGTAAGGCGTTCTGCGCAATGGGGTTGCAGGGGTCCCCGGTTCGAATCCGGGCGTCCCGACTCGGCCCTCCATCGACACGGTGGAGGGCCTTTTCGTTCGTGGGACGGGGCGGGTGGGCCGGATTCGAAAAAGCCCGGCCCTACAGGCGTCGGACGGGGCTCAGAAGGCCTCCCACCAGGTGCCTTCGACGGGCTCCAGGTGGGCCAGAAACTTGCCCGCTTCCAGGACGTTGCAGGAGTGGTACCGGATCGTGCCGTCCCATCGGTAGTCGAAGGCCTCGCCCACCCCGTCCATCCCCGGGACGACGAGGCCCTGGACGTCGAAGTTCCTGTCGTCGGTGACGTTCAGCATGTCGTTGGCCAGGATGATCCCGTCCCACTCGAAGCCGTCGTAGAAGCGGAGGTCGCCGGTAACGATCAGAACGCCGCGGCCACTCATGTAGTAGTAGCCGTAGAAGTCTCCCCAGTACCGGACGGCCGGAAAGGAGTCGGAGGGGATGGATCCGAAGTCCGGCCACGAGCCGTCGTGCTCCACCGGAAAGTTCGAATCGGTCATGACGTCCCAGTCCAGCCCCAGGGAGTCCAGCGTGGCCTCGGAGCCGGGGTAGGAAACGGTGGCGGGAGAGCCGGTCACGTTGGCGCCGTCCAGGACCCCGACGCTCCCGCCGGCGACGACGCCGGCGATGCTGGCCGCCGGGGCCTCGCTGCAGTCGGACGACGTCGCCCCGTCCGCTCCGCTCACCGTCACGAGGCTGCCCTGGAGGTCCACGCTCGTGCTTGGCGACATGAGCGCCCCCCGAACGGAGACGGGGCTCCGGTGATGGTCCACCATCTGGTAGACGATCCGCTCGGCCGCGTGGCCCGGGATCCGGGGATCGACGAAGGTGCCCACCGACTTGATCAGGTAGCGCTGCTTCCAGTACGGGGTGGCCCGGATCAGCCGGGGCGTGACCACTGCCCTGGCGTCTCCGAAGGTGTAGGTGCGCTCGACGGGCAGCGCGTGCCGCTGCTCGGCGAGGAAGCGCTCCAGGCCGGCCCGTGCGGCGGCGAGGGCTTCGCTCCCCTGCTTGGCCGAGAGCGACATGGACGCCTCGGTGCGCACCGTCTGGTAGCTCGTGGCGGCGGCCACGCCGATGGCGAAGAGGAGGACCATGACGACGGCCAGGGCGAAGCCTCCCTCGGGGTGGGCGCCGGGGGGCGCCGGTTCCTCACCTTCGTCCGTGCGGGTCCTGCCGCGGGAATCGACGTCAGCGCACATTGCGGAGCGGCACATCCTGGGTCAGCTCGAACTCGTAGACGTCCAGGTCTCCCTCGGCCCTGGCCCACCCGGTGACCACGACCCGTACCGAGTTGATCCGATCCAGGTCGCCGCTGGTCACCGAGCCATAGAACACGCTGTCGCCCTCGAGCCGGTAGCGAAAGTGGGAGTCGTCGCCGAGGCCGGAGGCGTACTCGACGAGGTCGCCCTGGTAGGTACCCCGGTAGAGCGCGACGGTACCGGTGTCGAGGGTCGAGGCCGCGAACGTGAGCTCCACCTGTCGGGAGATCATGAAGGCGTCTCCGACCTCCGCCGGGGGCGACGGCGTGTTGCCGGGGCCGGCCAACCGGACGAAGTGGGAGGTGGGGATGCCGACGGTGTCCATCCCTTCGGCCGCGCACT
>CAZMPV010000185.1:0-6191 GCA_964567985.1 uncultured Gemmatimonadaceae bacterium | reverse complement strand
GACGTGGTCGCCTATCTCCTGGACCTCAACGGCTTCCCCACGGGCAGCTCGCCGCTGCCGCCGAAGGAGGAAGCGCTCAAGAACGTACTCATCGAACGGAGCCAGAACCGATGACCGGACTCGCCCCGCGCCTCGCGTCCCGAGCCGCAACCTCGCTCCTCTCCCTGGCCGTGGCGGCCTTCCTGGCCGCGCCGGCCGGCGCCCAGCAGATGCAGAGATCCAACATCGACCGGGTCCGCTCGGGCACCGAGAACGGGGAGTGGCAGTACTGGGGCGGCGATGCCGGGAGCGCCCGCTATTCGCCCCTGGACCAGATCGACGCCTCGAACTTCGAGGACCTCCAGGTGGCGTGGCTCTGGCGGGGCGACAACTTCGGCCCGAGCCCGGACCCGATCCTGCGCTCCACGCCGATCTACGCCGACGGCAAGCTCTTCACCGTCGCCGGGGAGCGTCGCACCACGGTGGCCATCGACCCCGCCACGGGCGAGACGCTCTGGACCTACCGCTTTCCCGAGACCGAGCGGTGGCGGAAGTCGATGCGGAAGAACTACGGCAAGGGCGTGGCCTACGACGTGATCGACGGCCGGGGGACGATCTTCGTCGTGACCCCGGGCTTCTTCCTCCACGCCCTGGACGCCGAGACCGGCCGGCCGATCGAGGACTTCGGGAAGGGTGGCACCATCGACCTCCTGAACGACCTCGGCCCCTGGCCCCACGACTACGACGAGGGCCTGCCGCCGGAGATCGGCTACATCACCAACTCATCGGCGCCCTTCGTGGTGAACGGGGTCGTCGTGGTGGGCAACTCCCACGAGCAGGGCTATTACCAGGTCATGCGGGAGGACGTCCCGGGCAACATCCTGGCCTACGACGCCCGGACCGGGGAGCACCTCTGGCGCTTCAACGTGATTCCCCAGCCCGGGGAGTTCGGTCACGACACCTGGGAGAGCGACGCCTGGCAGTACACGGGCAACATCTCGTCGTGGGCGCCCATGTCGGCCGACCCCGAGCTCGGGCTCGTCTACGTGCCCACCGACGGCATCACCGTCGACTACTACAACGGCTTTTCGCCGGGAGACAACCTCTTCTCCACCTCGATCATCGCCCTGGACGTGGAGACCGGCGAGCGGGCCTGGCACTACCAGTTCGTCCACCACGACATCTGGAACTACGATACGCCCACGGCGCCGAGCCTGGTGGACATCACCGTGGACGGCGAGGAGATCCCGGCCCTGGTCCAGACCACCAAGCAGAGCTTCGCCTACGTCCTCGACCGGAGGACCGGAGAGCCGGTCTGGCCCATCGAGGAGCGGGAGGTGCCCCAGTCGGACGTGCCCGGCGAGGAGACGTCGCCGACCCAGCCCTTCCCGACCCGCCCGGCCGCCTACGAGATGCAGGGGCTCAGCGAGGACGACCTCATCGACTTCACGCCCGAGCTCAGGCAGGAGGCCGAGGAGATCGTCAGCGAGTACCGGATCGGGCCCCTCTTCACGCCCCCCGCGCTCCCCGACGAGGAGGAGGGGATCCAGGGCTCGATCCACTGCCCAGGCGCCAACGGAGGCACCAACATCCCCGGCGGCGCCGTGGTGGACCCCGAGACCAACATCATGTACGTCGCCTCAGAGAAGGGGTGCAGCGCCCCGGCGCTCCAGCCCGGCACCGAGGTGGATCCGGACTCCAACGTCCGCTATCTGACGGTGGGCCCCGGGGGGGTCCGTGGGCCCCAGGGGCTGCCCCTCTTCAAGCCGCCCTACGGCCGGATCACGGCCATCGACCTGGACACGGGCGAGCACCTCTGGTGGATCCCCAACGGCGACACGCCGGAGTACATCGCGAACCACGACGCGCTCCAGGGCGTGGACGTGCCGAACACGGGGGTGGGGAGCCACGCCACCAAGGTCGTCACCAGCACCCTTCTCATCCACGGCGAGGGCCGGGGGGCGCGTCCGCTCCTCTACGCGGTGGACAAGGCCACGGGCGAGCGGATCGGCACCGTCGAGCTTCCGGCCCCGACCAGCGCTCCGCCCATGACCTTCATGCACGACGGCGTGCAGTACATCGCCGTCTCGATCGCCGGACGGGGGATGCCCGGCTCGGTGGTGGCGCTGCGGCTGCCGTGAGGCCGGTGGAGTTCTTCAACAGGCATCCAGCGGGCTGAGCCGGAGTCGTGACGGAGAGCCGGGCGAGCGGGCCGGGGCGAGTGCTCCGGCCCGCGTCGTGTCTGGCCCTCCTGCTGGCCCTGGTCCGCGCGGGGCCCGGGGCCGGTCAGGAGTCCGGGGAGGCCGTCGAGGAGATCCTCTCCTACGACGTTCGCGTCGACGTGGATCACGGCGGCGTGATGCGGGTCGAGGAGTCCATCCGGGTCCGGGCCCTGGGCGAGGAGATCCGACGGGGGATCTACCGGGACGTCCCGACCCGCTTCCCCCGAGGGGGCGGCCCGGGCACGGTGGTGGCGCCCTTCCGGGTCCTCTCCGTCCACCGGGACGGACGCCCCGAGCCGTGGGAGCTCTTCAGCGTCGAGGGCCCCGAGGGCCGGAGCGGCGTCCGGATCCGGATCGGCCGCTCCGACGTCTTCATTCCGGAGGGCGTCCACGAGTACCGGATCGTCTACGAGACCGAGCGCTGGGTTCGGTTCGGCGAGGAGCGGGACAGCCTGACCTGGAACGTCACGGGCAACGGCTGGGCCTTTCCGATCCGCTCCGCGTCGGCGGTGGTCTCGGTTCCGGGCAGCCCGCCCGAGGGCCGGATCAACCTGGACGCCTGGACCGGTCCCACGGGCTCGAGGGCCCGGAACGCCGCGGCCCGGTGGGACGCCGGGGCCGGAGCGGCCCGCTTCCGGACCACGGCGGGCCTGGACGCCCGGGAGGGGCTCACCGTCCGTGTCGGTCTCCCCTCGGGCGTGATCGAGGCGCCCACGGACGCCCAGAAGAGCCGGTGGTTCTGGCTGGACTGGGGCGGATTCGTCGACGCCGGGCTCGTCGTCGTTCTCGTGCTGGCCGTCTACCTCCTCATGTGGCTCCGGGTGGGCCGGGATCCGGAGGCCGGCACGATCGTCGTCCGCTACGAGCCACCCGAGGAGTTCTCGGCGGCCGCCCTGGGGTTCGTCCGGGAGCGGGGCTTCGATCCGGTCCACCTGACCGCGGCCCTGGTGAGCCTGGGGGTGAAGGGCGCGGTGACGATCGAGCGGGACGACGACGAGTGGACGATCCGGCCCCGGGGGGGAGGGGAAGGGGAGCCTCCAGGTCCGGAGCCCGCCGAGCTGTCGGCGGACGAGGACGTCCTCAGGGAGGCCCTGGTCGGGTCGGGGGCGGCCCTGACGCTCGACGGCTCCCCCAGCCAGCGGCTCCGGAAGGGCGTGAAGAAGCTCGAGAAGCGCCTCGAGCGGGACCTGGAGAAGCGCTACTTCGTGAACAACCGGTGGTGGTTCGCCCTCGGCCTCTTCGTCTCCCTCGTGGGGGTCGCCGCCCTGGGCTGGCGCTACCGGTTCTCCATGCCCGCCGAGAGCCTGTTTCTCGGGGTCTGGCTCGCCTTCTGGACCCTCGGCGTCGGGACCCTCCTCTACCGGGTCGGCCGGAAGTGGAGGCTGGCCTTCACGGGCGGCTTCACGAACGTCCCGGGCGCCCTCTTCCTGACGCTCTTCGCGGTCCCCTTCGTGGCCGCCGAGATCATCGTCGGCGCCCTGCTCTACCAGCGCGCGCCCGGACACATCCTGGCGGCCGTCGTCGTCCTGGGCGGAATCAACGTCCTCTTCTACCATCTTCTGGAGCGGCCCACCCTGAAGGGCCGGGGGGTCCTGGACCGTCTGGAGGGCTTCCGACGGTTCCTGGGCGCGACGGAGGAAGACCGGATGGACCGTCTCCAGCGCCCCGACCGCACCCTGGAGCTCTTCGAGCGCTACCTCCCGTACGCCATCGCCCTGGGGGTGGAGAACGAGTGGGCGAGCCGCTTCGAGGACGCCCTGGAGGCCGCCGGGGAGAGACCGACGGAGGGCGGGTACGCCCCCGGTTGGTACGCCGGCGCCGCGGGGGCGGCGAGCCCGGGGGCGATGACGAGCGCCCTGGGCGGCTCCCTGACGTCGTCGCTCTCCTCCTCGTCGGCGGCGCCGTCCGGCGGCGGCGGGGGTGGAGGGGGCTTCTCCGGCGGAGGCGGAGGCGGTGGAGGCGGCGGGGGCTGGTAGCCTCCCCGGAGCGAGCGGGGCGGGTTGGACTTCCCCGGGCCGGCGCGATACTGTCGTGACCAGTGCGCAGTCGCCCGAAACACCCTTCATCTCCCAGGAGGAAGCGGGAATGCGATCTCCTCGAAGCAGCGTCGCCGCCCTGGTCGCCCCTCTGGCCGTCGTGGTCGTCCTCGGCCTCTCCGTCCAGTCTCTCGGCGCCCAGCTCACGCCCTACGTTCCCGACTCGGACTGGGGGCGGCTCCCGGGTGACCGGGATTGGGGTGCCGTCTCCGGCGTGATGCCCGCCCCCGACGGCGGCCTCTGGGTCCTGGACCGGTGCGGCCAGAACCACTGCGCGGACCGGCCGGAGTGGAACCCGGTGGTCAAGCTCGACGCCGAGGGCAACGTGGTGAAGGAGTTCGGCGCCGGGATGATGTCCTGGCCCCACGGCTTCTTCCTGGACGACGAGGGCAACGTCTGGGTCGCCGACGCCGAGGGCTTCCAGGAGATCGACGACGACAAGGGCCACGCCGTCTACAAGTTCTCGGGCGACGGCGAGCTGCTGATGACCCTGGGCGTGCCCGGCGAGCCCGGGAGCGACCGGCGCCACTTCGCCAACCCGAACGACGTGGCGGTGGCCGCCAACGGCGACATCTACGTGGCCGACGGACACCGGCCCAACGGCAACAACCGGATCGTGAAGTTCGACCGGGACGGCAACTACCTGACCGAGTGGGGCGAGTTCGGCAACGATGCGGGCCAGTTCAACGAGCCCCACGCGGTGGACATCGACTCCCGGGGCCGGGTCTTCGTCGGCGACCGCTACAACAACCGGGTCCAGATCTTCACGCCCCAGGGCGAGCACATCGAGTCGTGGCACCAGTTCGGACGGCCCAGCGGGGTCTACATCACCGACGACGACGTGCTCCTGGTGGCCGACTCCGAGTCGAACGTGGGCCGGGACCAGCGGGGCTGGGCCCGGGGCGTCCGCATCGGGAGCGCCCGGGACGGCTGGGTGAGGGCCTTCATCCCCGACGACACCGAGCCGAACCCGAACGAGTCCGGCACGAGCTTCGCCGAGTGGGCCGCGATGGACGACGAAGGCAACGTCTACACCGGCGAGATCGGTCCCCAGAACATGCGCAAGTGGGTGCCGCTGTACGAGTGGTGGAAGCCGTAGGACGACTTCAGAGGAGACCCGAGATGACGAGAGTCGCGACGATGGCGGTGGCCGCCCTTCTCCTGGTGGGGGCGGCGGACGGGACCGCCCAGGAGCAGCCGAACGAGACGATGAGCTTCTTCCTCACCAGCGTGGGCCCCGGAAGCGGGGCCGACCTGGGCGGGCTGGAAGGCGCGGACGCCCACTGCGAGCACCTCGCGTACGCGGTGGGGATGGAGGAGAAGACGTGGCGTGCCTACCTGAGCACGACCGGGGAGGCCGGGCCCGCCGTGGACGCCCGGGACCGGATCGGCTCGGGTCCCTGGCACAACTTCCAGGGGGTCGAAGTGGCCGCCGACGTGGAGGAGCTCCACGGCGAGAACGACCTGACGAAGGAGACCGTCCTCACCGAATGGGGAGAGATGGTCCGGGGGCGGGGAGACTCGCCGAACCGACACGACATCCTGACCGGCTCGACGCTGGACGGGACGGCCTTCGATGGGGGCGACGACACCACCTGCAGCGACTGGACCAGCAGCTCGAGCGACGGGAGCGCCCGGGTCGGCCACTTCGATCGGACGGGCGGGGGCGAGAACCCCAGCTCCTGGAATTCGGCCCACGGCTCCCGGGGCTGCGGCCAGGAGGACCTCCGGGGCACCGGCGGCGACGGCCTCTTCTACTGCTTCGCCGTGGAGGACTGAGAAATACGACGGGCCAGGCGGGAGGGCGGGGAGCCCGTCGCTACTGCATGCCCTCCGCGTCGCCGGGCCAGACGACGCCCTGGTCCGCGCCCTTCTCGATCCGGCCCATGCCCTGGTAGACGAACTTCTGGACCCGCTTCCCCTCGTAGGTCTCGGTGGTGTAGATGTTGCCCTC
>CAZMPV010000184.1:0-6207 GCA_964567985.1 uncultured Gemmatimonadaceae bacterium | reverse complement strand
GTTCTTCACCGGGACCGACGCGTATCCCGGGAGCACCTCGTAGACGGTCTCTGGAGAGATCGTGACCCCGAATCGGCCCGGAAGGCCCTGCGGACCTGTCTGTGGCGTCTGCGGAAGGTGGTGGAGGAGCCGGGCGAGTACGGGAAGGGAGAGATCGTGCACTGCGAGGGGCAGATGGTGGGCATGAACATGCCTCCGGGAGCCTGGGTCGACGTGATCGAATTCGAGAAGCGGTTGGATGGACTGGACCGCTCCGGACGGGAACCGGGAGGCGTCTCCGCTGACGACCTCGAGGAGGCCATCGGCCTCTACCGGGGCGACCTGGCCGAGGAGCTGTACGACGACTGGTGCGTGGCCGAGCGGGAACGCCTCGGCCTCCTGTACACACATGCCCTGGAGCACCGACTCGGACAGCTCATGGACGAGAATCAGTGGCGGACCGCGATCCGCTGCGGCCGACGTCTCCTCGACCGTGATCCTCTCCGGGAGCACGTCTACCGACATCTGATCCGATGCTACGAGCAGCTCGGTGACCGGCCCCTGGCGATCCGGGAGTACCAGCACTGCGCATCGGTGATCGAAGAGGAGCTGGGCATCGAGCCCATGCCGGAGACCCGGGCGCTCTATCAGCGGGTCAGGGCGGGGCCGGACCGGCCGCTGCCCTCTTCGCTCTGACGACCGGACGAACCCCTGGCTGGAGATCCACCACGATGAAGAGATCCACCAAGCGTTCTCTCCTGATCGCCGCCGCGGTGCTCGTGGCGGTCCCCCTGTTGTTTCTCGCCGTCTCGCCGCACGCCCGGGAAGAGGTCCGGTCCCTGACCGCGTGCTTCGAGCTGGTCCGGGAGGGGTTCCGGCCGGTGGCCGACGAGCCTCCGGATCGGTTTCTGGGCACGGTGCAGCCCTTCACCGCGCGCTGCCGCGGGGGGGACAGTGCGGTCGAGCGGCAGGGCACGCCCTGGGTGGACTGGTCCAACTACTGGGCCACGGGGGGGCCGGAGAGCCGGTCCTCGTTCGGCCTTCTTCCGGTGCACCGGCTGTCCCGGAATCAGCGGGGCATCGACGGAGCGCTCCTGGATCTGGAGTACGAGCGGATCGAGCTCCTGAAGTTCAACCTCTTCGACAACTACACCTTCGAGGACTACGTGACGGGCCGGGACGGGGTATCGGGTCGCTCCTTGAAGGTCTGGGACGAGATGCGCCTCCCCCCCGACCATCCCCGCTTCGAGGAGGTGGGGGGAGAGGGAGAGCAGATGTGCACGGGAGAGCTGATCCGCCACCGGACCCTGACGGGAATCTGCAACGACATCCGTAACCCGCTCATGGGATCCACGAACACCGCGTTCGCCCGAAACGTGCAGTTCGAAGAGACCTTCCCCAGGCTCGGCGAGACCGAGCTGGTGCGGAATCGTCACGGAGACCGCCTCGGGCTCCTGAAGCCCGATCCCCAGGTCATCAGCCGGGAGCTCTTCACCCGGTCCCAGTCCGAGCCGGAGCGGTGCCAGAACGGCTTCAACGGGGGTCCGGACGCCCACTGCGACTACGTGAAGGCGCCCTTCTTCAACGTCCTGGCCGCGTTCTGGATCCAGTTCATGACCCACGACTGGTTCTCCCACATGGAGAGGGGCCGAAACAGCTCCGAGCTCATGTCGATGGGCTGCGACGGGGAGGGCGAGGCGGAGGCCCACGGCTGCCGGCCCGGAGACCGGATCGACCGGGCTCTGATGCACCAGGACGGGCCGCCGCCGACCTTCGACGCCGACGGCCGGACCCGTATGAGGCGGGCGCCGAAGACGACCCTGAACACGAACACCGCCTGGTGGGACGCCTCCCAGCTCTACGGCTACAACGAGCGCTCCGCCCGCCGGGTCAAGCGGGATCCGGACGACCGGGCGAAGCTGCTCACGGTTGAGCTGGAGGAGGGGGCCGGGGAGGACGGAGGGCTGGGCTACCTGCCCCTCTTCGAAGCGGGAGATCCCATCCATCCCTCGTGGGCGGGTCAGGAGGCCACGGCGTTCCCGGACAACTGGACGGTCGGGCTGAGCTTCTTCCACAACCTCTTCGCCCGGGAGCACAACCTCTTCGTGGAGGAGTTCCGTCGGCGCGCTGCCGCCGACCCGGACGCCGACTCGGGCCTCCGGGATCCGGCCGAGCCCGACCGCGTGATCCGGTACGCCGACGTCACGGACGAGGAGCTCTTCCAGGTGGCGCGCCTCGTCGTGGCCGCCGAGATCGCCAAGATCCACACCATCGAGTGGACCACTCAGCTCCTCTACGACGAGCCGCTCTATGAGGCGATGAACTCCAACTGGTTCGGCCTCTTCCGGGACAACGACGGCCTCTCCCAGGCCCTGGAGCGGGTGGTCGTGGATCGGTTGGGCCGGTCGTTCAGCGAGGCCGATCAGACCCAGTGGTACTCGGTCTTCGCCTCGGGAGCGGGCATCTTCGGGCTCGGGAGCCGCCGCTACGAGGGCCGGCCCAGCTTCCTGGGTCGGGCGGAGGACCGCGAGGACGTCTGGGACCTCGAGAACCCGGATCACGTGAACGGGGGGATCAACCACTTCGGCTCGCCTTTCAACTTCCCCGAGGAGTTCGTCACGGTCTACCGACTCCATCCCCTGGTGCCGGACCTCCTCGAGCTCCGGGAGTGGCGGGAGCCCAACGAGATCCAGACCAGGGTGCCGGTGGTCTCCACCTTCCGCGGCCGGGCGACCGCCGCCATGCGGGAGGAGGGGATCGCCGACTGGGCGGTGACCATGGGTCGGCAGCGCCTGGGCGCCCTGACGCTCCGGAATCATCCCAGCTTCCTCCAGAACCTGCCCATGCCCCGCCTCGAGGCTCGGGGCAGCGAGACGGGGCAGCTGGACGTGGCGGCCCTGGACGTGCTCCGGGATCGGGAGCGCGGCGTCACCCGCTTCAACGAGTTCCGCCGGCAGTACGGCCTCAGGACTCTCACCTCGTTCGACGACTTCGTCGACGTACGCCTTCCCGAGGATTCGCCGGCGCGGCAGCGCCAGGAGGAGCTCGTCGAGGCGCTCCGGGAGGTGTACGGGCAGCACGTCTGTGACGACTCCAAGGTGATCAGCCGGGTGCAGAACCTGAACGGCCGTCCGCTCACCGATTGCCTGGGCCATCCCGACGGCACCGAGGTGGACAACGTCGAGGACGTGGACGTGGTCGTCGGCTTCCTGGCCGAGTCCACCCGGCCGCACGGCTTCGCCATCTCCGAGACCCAGTTCACGGTCTTCATCATCAACGCCTCCCGGCGGCTCTTCAGCGATCGGTTCTTCACGTCGAGCTTCCGGCCGGAGTTCTACAGCCACCTGGGCGTGGAGTGGGTCAACAACAACGGCCCGGACGGCGTGGTGATGGAGGAGGGGCTGCACAACGGCCACGAGGAGCAGGTCTCGCCTCTGAAGCGCGTGCTGCTCCGAGCCATTCCGGAGCTCGAGTCGGAGCTGGAGGGCGTCGTGAACGCCTTCGACCCCTGGGCGAGGGACCGGGGCGAGTACTACTCCCTGGAATGGACGCCCAGGCCCGGAGCCGAAGACGATCCGGCCTTCGAGGGGCCTCCCGAGTGAGTACGGATTCCGAGAGCGCGCGGCCGGGCCTCGGCGACCTCCTCCATCTGGCGGCGAGGATGGCCCGCACGCTGCTCCGGCCTGGAGGGGAGGGAGATCCTGGGGCCGTGGGATGCCGCTGGGCCCGTGAGCTCATGGAGCGGGAAGGGGCCTCGAGCCTGGAGGTGCCGGTACCGGGCCGGTCGGTCCACGTCGTGGGCGACGAGACGTCCTCGGAGCGGATTCTCGCCGGTGCGCCCGACGACGACGGTCCGGCTCCGGGAGCCCTGAAGGAGGATGCCATGGCCTTTCTCGCTCCCGGCGCGCTCACGGTGGCGCACGGGGAGCGATGGGCCCGGCTCCGGAGCTTCAACGAGCGGGTCCTGGGAGGAGATGACGAGTTGCACCCCTTCGCGGACCGCTTCCTCCGGGTGGTGCGGAACGCATTCGCGGAGCCATCCCGGTCGCTGGAGGACGTGCGCGATGCCATGGGACGCGCCATGGTCGGCATCGTCCTGGGCGACGTGGGGCCGGACGCCGATCCGGCGTCCGACGTCCGGGCCCTCTTCGACGCGGTTCAGTCTCCTCTCCGCCGGAAGGTTCTGGGGTTCCTCTACACCCGGCGACGGAAGCGGCTGTTCGCACTCCTGGAGCGGGTGCTGGACGCCTCCGACGACGGACGCCGGACCCTCCTGGCACGGGCCCGGGACGAGGCCGGAGACCTCTCCCGGGAGGAGGTCCTCCAGCAGGTGCCCCACTGGATGTTCACCTTCACCGGCTCGGGCACCGATCTCCTCGGACGGACGCTGGCCCTGATCACCGCCCGGCCCCGAGTCCACGAGCGCGCCGTGCGGGAGATCCGGAGGGCCGGCCCCCCGGAGGAGCCCGCGAGCGTGCGCCGCCTCGTCTATCTCGAGGCGTGTCTCCGGGAGACCGGCCGGCTCTTCCCGCCCGTGACGAGGACCGTCCATCGGGTGGAGGGAGCCGACGGCCGGGAGGCCTCCGATGTGGTCCACTACTTTCCGCTCCTCCAGCGGAGCCCGGAGCTGGGTCGGTCGGTCCACGGCTTCCATCCGGAGCGCTGGACGATCCCGGAGCTGGATGCGGCCGCCCGGGCGTCCAACCTCTTCCTCCGGGGGCCCCGAGCCTGCCCCGGCGAGAAGCTGATCCTCTTCGTCTGCAAGGCCGCGCTGGCCCGCCAGCTCGGCGAGGTGGGGATGAAGGTGCGCACGTCGGCACTCAGCCGCGATTCGCTCCCGGTTTCCTTCCCGGAGGCGGAGCTCCGCTTCAACGTCCAGGGGGACGCATGACGTTTCAGGTGAGGGAGCTACGGTCCAGGACCCGGGCGGAGCTCGACGAGATCTTCCGGAGCGCGGATCCGGGCCCGATTCCCGCCGGCCCCGCCCGGGGCACCGCGCTGATCTTCCCGGGCACCTTCCTGGACCGGTTGCTGGCGGCGATGGTCCGCCTCTTCTGGTGGAAGGGGAAGATCTTCCGGCCCGAGACCCGGGACCTGAAGAACCGGATCAGCCCCTTCGGCATCCCGGCGATCCGGGCCGAGGTGTACGTGGACGAGAGCTGGTTCGCCAACGGAGACGCGATCGTCCTCGACTACTCCCGGAGCTCCTTCGTGGCCCGGAAGATCCGGGACGAGATCCGGGCGGTCGGGCCCGGCGTCTACCTCGGCCAGGTGTACTGGGGCCGGACCCGGCTCATCCTCTTCACCCTCGAGTTCCCCTCGGAAGGGAAAGCGTGAGGAAGAAGCTCCGGTACCTCCTGCTCGGGATCGGGGCGGCCACCCTCCTCGTGATCCTTGTGGGAGGCGTCTACCTGACCGTCCGGCTCTCCGACGACGAGCCGGTCACCTGGGAGAGCGACGAAGACCACTTCAAGTACGGATCCACCGGGGGAGAGCGGGGCTGGAGAAAGCAGTTCGGCTTCGGGATCCCCTACTGGGTCTGGGTGGCCCTGCCCGAGCTCTTTCCCGAGCACCTTCCCGACGGCGAGACGGGCCCGGGCTACACGCCCTTCGGCATGATCTACGAGGAGGGCCGGGACCCCCGCCTGGACCTGCCGGTGGGCATGTCCATGCGCAGGGTGCAGGGCGTCGATCGGGTCTACTTCACTTGTTCGGCCTGCCACACCGGCGTGGTGAGGGACTCGTCCGGGGCGGACCCGCAGATCGTCCTCGGCATGCCCGCCAACACCTTCGACCTGGGGGGGCTGGCGGATTTCCTCTTCCAGGCGGCGGCGAGCTGGAAGTTCCGGGCCGACCGGATGCTTCCCACCATCGAAGAGTTGGAGGCGAGGCAGGAGGAGCGGCCGGAGACGGACGCCTACCGACCGGATCCGCTGAACCCCGTGGATCGGATGATCTTCCGGTACGCCGGCATCACCCTGATGCGGGAGCAGCTCCTGACGCTGACGTCGAGGCTCTTCTTCGTCGACGTCACGAGCTGGGGGCCCGGTCGGGTCGACACCTTCAACCCGCCGAAGGCGCTCCTGGGATTTCCCATGCGGGAGGCTCCCGCCCGGGAGAAGGTGGGCATCGCCGACTTTCCCTCGGTCTGGAACCAGCGGTGGAAGGCGGGAATGCAGCTCCACTGGGACGGGAACAACACCAGCGTGGACGAGCGGAACCTGAGCG
>CAZMPV010000183.1:0-6221 GCA_964567985.1 uncultured Gemmatimonadaceae bacterium | reverse complement strand
GCGTCGGCGTCGAGCTCCCGGGCCAGCAGCGCCGTCGTCCGGTCCTTGTCCACCACGGCCTCGACCCCGTGGATCCGGCCGTCCTCGGTCACGGCCACCGGGAGGCCGCCGCCCCCGGCGCAGACGACGATGATCCGGTTCCGGACCAGGAGCCGGATCGTCTCGAGGCCGAGGATCCGCCGGGGCCGGGGCGAGGGCACCACCCGGCGCCACTCCTCTCCGTCCCGGGCCATCGTCCAGTCCCGGCTCTCGGCGATCCGGCGAGCCTCTTCCCGGTCGTAGCCGGGCCCGATCGGCTTCGTCGGCGCCTCGAACGCCTCGTCGTCGGGATCGACCTGCACCCGGGTGAGGAGGGTGGCGATCTCCCGGTCCGGGAGCCGGTTCGCGAGCTCCTGCTCCAGGAGGTAGCCGATCATCCCCACGGTCCCGGCGCTGAGCACGTCGAGGGGGAACCGGGGCCCGCCGCTCTCGCCCTGGAGGGCGAGCAGTCCCACCTGGGGGCCGTTCCCGTGGGTCAGGACGACGTCGTGCTCTCGGGCCAATTCCGCGATCACCGCCCCTGCCCGGCGCAGGTTCCGCTCCTGGGCTTCGGCGGTGACCGGCTCGCCCCGCCGGAGGAGGGCGTTCCCTCCCAGGGCTACCACGACCTTCACAGCGGGTCCCGGACGAGGAGACAGCTCATGCAGCGGGCGTCGCCGACCCTGCCCCGGTCACAGCACGTGCTCGCATCGCTTCCGCTCCGTATCGCCCCGAGTATCGCTCCGAGGGTCCGGTCCGATCGGACCGGAGGTGCACCTTCACGCTTCGCTCCGGGGTATCTGTGGTCCAGATTCACGCGTGGCGCCCCGATCTGTCCAGACCCCGGCGTCTCCCGGGAGCGACCATGGCCGTCACCTGTCCCCGCTGCGGGCGGGAGTATGACGTCACCCTCTTCCAGTTCGGCCGGACGATCGACTGCACCTGCGGCGGCCGGGTCGGGCGGGAAGAGCGCCTCGTCCTCCCGGCCGACGACGGCCCCCCGCGCTTCATCGCCGACGCCATGCTCGGGGGCCTGGCCCGCTGGCTCCGGATCCTGGGCTACGACACCGCCTGCGACCCGGGGATCGCCGACGCCGAGCTGGTCCGGCGGGCGGCGGCGGAGGGGCGGTGGATCCTGACCCGGGACCGCCGGCTCCCCGAAGAATGGCGGGTGGCGGGCTGCCTGGTCCTGGAGGGCGAGGAGGCCCTGGACCAGGTGGAGGAAGTGCGCCGCCGGCTCGAGCTGGGCGATCCGCCGGGGCTCTTCAGCCGGTGCACGGTCTGCAACGGTGTCCTCGAGAGCGCCGGGCCCGGTGACGTCGAGGAGGAGGTGCCCGACCGGGTCCTCGACGCCCACGACCGCTTCACCCGCTGTCCCGAGTGCGGGAAGGTGTACTGGCCGGGCTCCCACACCCGCCGGATCCGGCGCCGGGTGGACGAGCTCCTGGAGTGAGCCCGTCGGGACGGCGATTCACTCCGCCGAGCGGGCCGCCTCGGTCCGGGGCTCTCCCTTCGGCCGCCAGCGGAAGCGCTCCAGGCGGGGGTTCTCCCGGCCCTCCACGGCGTCGGCCACGATCGGGCCGAGGACGGGGGCGAACTTGAAGCCGTGTCCGCTCCCCCCCGCCGCCACGACGAGTCCTTCCCGCTCCGGGTCCTCGCCGATCCAGAAGTCGCCGTCGAAGGTGTCGCAGTAGAGGCAGAGCCGGGAGCTCACCGCCGGCGCGTCCACGAGATCCGGAAGGGCTTCCGAGAGAAAGTCCCGGCAGCGGGCTTCGTGGTCGGGGTCCACGATGCGGAGCTGGTCCGGATCGACCCGGCGGCCGGTCCCGTGATGGCCGATCTTCAGCGTGCCGTCGTCCAGGGCCGGGAAGCCGTACCAACCGGTGCCGGCGATGTCCGCGGCCCAGGTCGGGAAGGCGGGCGCCTTCCAGCGCTCGGGGTCGTCCACCCGGAAGTGGAGGACCGGCTGCCCGGTGGCCCACATGACGTCCGAGAGCCAGGGCAGGAGGCTCGGGGTCCAGGCGCCGGCGGCGACGACGACCCGATCGGCCGGGTGGTCGGTTCCGTCCTTCGTGCGGACGCCGGCCACCCGGGAGCCGTCCTCGACGAGCCGGACGAAGGTCCGCCGGGTCAGGAGCCGGACGCCCAGGCCCCGGGCGCGCTCCAGCATCTTTCCCACGACCCGGCCGCTCTCGGCCCAGCCGGCCCGGGGATTGAAGTAGCCGGTGCGGAATCGGCCGTCGGCCCACGCGGGGAAGCGAGCCCGGAGCACCTCGGGGTCGACCGGGTCCAGCTTCACACCCATCTCGGAGAGCACGTCGTGGCTCTCCCGCTCGAAGGTGCCGGGGGCCATCCCGTCGCCGGAAAGGATCAGGAAACCGTCCTCGTGGTACAGGGGAACGTCCCACGCCCCGTTCCAGGCGTCCCATCCGACGAGGGCGTCCCGGGCGAGCTCGGAGTAGAACGCGTCGGGCCCGTAGTCCATCCGGACGATCTTGCTGATGTCGGTGGAC
The DNA here is from genome assembly GCA_964567985.1 of uncultured Gemmatimonadaceae bacterium. GTDB lineage: Bacteria > Gemmatimonadota > Gemmatimonadetes > Longimicrobiales > Gaopeijiaceae > CAZMPV01. The sequence goes on along the minus strand of CAZMPV010000183.1, from coordinate 3,690 downwards.
GACGCCCGGGGGTGGGGCAGGGGACCGGGATCGAGGAGGGTCGTCTCCCAGCCCCGGCGGCGGAGCTCGATGGCCGACGCCGTGCCGAAGACGCCGGCCCCGACGACGATGACCGTTCGGCTGGGCTGGTTCATGCGTCCGATCGAAGAGCTCGCAAGGGTTCGCATTCGCAGTCTGACCACGGGCGGTGCCCGGTGCAACGCCGGGGCGTTCGCGGAGAAGGGGAGAAGCCGATGAGGATCTGCACACATTCGCTCACACGCTCGCCGGCGGCCTGTGTCGCCGTCGCGGGCTCGCTCCTCGCCGGGGGCGCGCTGACGACGGCGGGCGCCGCACCGCTCCCCGCCCAGGAGGCGTCCACCCGGGTGATGGTCCGGGCCGTGGCCCACGACGCCAAGATCATCGGCTCCGGGGTCGGCGGGGCCCGGATCACGATCCGTGACGCGGCGTCCGGTGAGGTCCTGGCCCGGGGCGTCCAGGAGGGCGGCACCGGCGACACGCAGAGGATCGTCGTCGCTCCCCGGGCCCGAGACGAGCGGGTCTACGACACCGAGGGAGCGGCGGGCTTCCTGGCCGAGCTCGACCTGGACCGGCCGACCCGGGTCGAGATCACCGCCGAGGGCCCGCTGGGCATCCCCCACGCCACGCAGCGCGCCAGCCGGACGCTCCTGCTGGTGCCCGGCGAGCATGTCCTCGGCGACGGGGTCGTCCTCGAGCTCTACGGCTTCACGGTCGAGCTCCTGGAGCCGGGGCCGCACGACGAGCTCCGGCCCGGTGACGAGGTCACCGTCCGGGCCCGGGTGACGATGCTCTGCGGGTGTCCCACCGAGCCCGGAGGGCTCTGGGACGCCGACGACATCCGGGTCGTGGCCCGGATCGTCGGGGACGGCCGCGTGCTCGAGGAGGCGCCGATCTCCTTTCTGGAAGGCGTGGAGAGCACGTGGGAGGGCACCCTCCCGGTCCCCGAGGGCGACGCCGTGCGCATCCAGGTCCTGGCCATGGAGCCGGAGGAGGGGAACTTCGGGATCGTGGAGCGGCCGCTGCCGGTCGGGGGCGCAGCGGACCGCTCCCGGTCCGCGAGCCGGCCCGGCGGGGAGGGCTGAGCCGTGGAGATCCGTGTTCTCTCGGCGGACGACGTCCGCGCGGCCGTGCCGATGGACGACGCCATCGACGCCATGCGTGAAGCCTTCGGCCAGCTCTCGGCCTACCAGGCCGACATCCCCCTCCGGGGCGCCGTCTCCGGCGACGACGGCGTCATGCTGCTCATGCCGGGGCGGCTGAAGGAGAGCGGTGCCATGGGCGCCAAGATGGTCTCGGTCTTCGAAGACAACCCGGCGGAGGGCCTTCCGGCGATCAACGCCCTCATGATCATGGTCGATCCGGACACCGGCGTTCCCCGGGCGGTCATGGAGGCCGGGTACCTGACCGCCCTGCGCACGGGGGCCGCCAGCGGCCTGGCCACGGATCTGCTGGCCCGGGAAGACGCCCGCTGCCTGGCGATCTTCGGCGCCGGCGCCCAGGCCCGGACCCAGGTCGAGGCGGTCCGGGCCGTGCGGCCGATAGACGAGGTGCGCATCGTCTCCCGGACCCGGGAGTCGGCGGAGGACTTCGCCGGGGAGCTGGAGGGGGTCGAGACCCGGGTTCTGGACGATGCGGGGGAGGCGGTCTCGGGCGCCGACGTGATCTGCACGGCGACCACCAGCTCCGAACCCGTCTTCGACGGCGACGACGTGGATGCCGGGACCCACGTCAACGGGATCGGCTCGTACACGCCGTCGATGCGGGAGGTGGACGACGCCTTCGTGGCCCGGGCCCGGATCGTGGTGGACTCCATGGAGGCGGCGATGGAGGAAGCCGGCGACCTGATCGGGCCGATCCGGCGCAACGTGATCTCCCGGACCGGCATCTACGGCGAGCTCGGCGAGATCGTGAACGGCGACCTGGCCGGCCGACGGGACGAGGAGCAGATCACCTTCTTCAAGTCCGTCGGCAACGCCGCCCAGGACCTCGCCGTCGGGCGCCGGATCGTCGAGGAGGCCGAGGCGTCGGATCTGGGCACCCGGGTCGAGCTCTGAGCCGTCACAGCGAGGCGCGACGGTGAGCGACTGGCGCCACGAAGCCGCGGCCGGGGCGCTGCTCCGCTACCTGGACGCCGTCTCCGTCGAGGGCACGGCCCTGGTTCTCCGGGACCCGCTTCCCGACGTGGCCCGGGGGCTGGAGGAGGCGGGGGTCGACGTGGTCCGGTGGGACCGGATCCTCCGTCCCGACGTCCGGGTCTCGGCCTGGCCGCCCGAGGGCTCCTTCGCCCTGGCCGCCCTCCGGCTCCCGAAGGCGAAGGACGAGGTGGAGATGCTGGTCCACGCCGCCGTCTCCCGCCTGGAGCCGGGCGGCGCGCTGCTGGTCTACGGGGCCGGCGACGAAGGCATCCGCTCCGCCGACGCCCGGATCGAGCCCCTGTGCGGGCCCGTCCACACGGTCATGAACAAGAACCGCTGCCGGGTGCTCCGGGCCGAGCGCCCGGAGAAGCCGGTCGGTCTCCGGGCGGGCCTGGAGGCGTGGCGGGAGACGTGGACGCTCGACGTGGAGGGGCTCCGGGCGGAGTGGGTCTCCTATCCGGGGGTCTTCGCCCACGGCCGCCTCGACCCCGGGACCGCCATGCTCCTGGAGGTCGTCGGATATCCACCGCCCGGCAGCCGGGTCCTGGACTTCGGGTGCGGCTCCGGCGTCGTGGGCGGCGTCCTCCGGGGCCGGGAGCCGACCGTGGAGGTGGACCTCCTGGACGTGGACGCCGTCGCTCTTGAAGCCGCCCGGGAGAACGTCCCGGAGGGCCGGACGATCCTCTCGGACGGCCTGGAGGGAGCGGAGGACGGCTTCTACGACCGCATCGTCACCAACCCTCCGTACCACAGGAGCAAGGCGTGGACGATGGAGGTGGTGGGGGCGTTGATCGGGGGGGCGCCGGCCCGCCTGACGCCCGACGGGGCCCTGACCATGGTCGTCCAGCGTCGGCTCCCCGTCCGGGAGCCCATGGAGGAGGCCTTCGGAGAGGTGGAGATCCTGTCCCAGGACGGAACGTACCGGGTGTGGAGCGGGACGCGCCCCCGACAGATGTGAGCGCCCACCGGGACGCTCCCGCGTAAGAGGCCCTCCGGGCAACCCCGGGGGCGAATTCCGCGTCTCACGGAAGAGCCTGTGACCGGCCCCCGGGATCCGCTACATTCGGGGGCTTTCCCGACCGACCCGAACCTCCATCGCCATGAGCTCCATCTTCTCCGTCGCGGCGCTCGCCGCCGCCGTGTCCGTCGCCCAGGTGCAGTCGGGCCCTTCTCCGTCGCCGGGGGATGCCCCCACGGACGGCCACGGCGCCGCACCGACGGCTGTCGCGGTGGAGCGCCGTGGTCCCGTGCGGGTGGACGGTCGCCTGGACGAAGAGGCCTGGTCCCGGGCCGAGCCCGTCACCCGGTTCACCCAGGTGGACCCGGACGAGGGCGAGCCGGTGAGCCAGCCCACCGAGGTCCGGATCCTCTTCGACGACGCGGCCCTCTACGTGGGCGCCCGGCTCCGGGACTCGGGATCCGTGACCACCCGGATGGGTCGGCGGGACATGCCGCTCCTGGACTCGGACTGGTTCGGCGTCGTCATCGACAGCTACCACGACCACCGCACGGGCTTCGTCTTCGACGTGAACCC
>CAZMPV010000182.1:0-6236 GCA_964567985.1 uncultured Gemmatimonadaceae bacterium | reverse complement strand
ACCAGGTCCAGCCCGGTCGTCACCTCGGTCACCGGGTGCTCGACCTGGATGCGGGTGTTCATCTCGATGAAGAAGAACTCCCCGCTCTCGTCCAGGAGGAACTCCACCGTCCCCGCCCCGACGTAGTCGATCGCGTCGGCGGCCCGCACCGCGGCGTCGCCCATCTCCTCCCGGAGCTGGGCGTCGAGGGCGGGCGAGGGGGCCTCCTCCACGAGCTTCTGGTGGCGACGCTGGATCGAGCAGTCCCGCTCACCCATGTGGACCCGGCGGCCGTGCTCGTCGCCGAAGACCTGGAACTCGACGTGCCGGGGTCGGACCAGGCAGCGCTCCAGGTAGACCCCGGCGTGGCCGAAGGCCGCTTCGGCCTCGTTCCGGGCCTGGTTCAAAAGCTTCGGGAATGTGTCCTCGTCGGGAGCGATCCGCATGCCCTTGCCGCCGCCGCCGGCGGTCGCCTTGATCATGATCGGGAAGCCGATCTCCCGGGCCGCCTCCATCGCCTCGTCCGGGTCCTCGATCTCGCCCTCGGAGCCCGGGACCGTCGGCACCCCGACCTCCATCATCGTCCGGCGGGCCGTGGCCTTGTCGCCCATGGCCCGGATCTGGTCGGCGGTGGGGCCGATGAAGACGAGCTCCGAGCGCTCGCAGATCTCGGCGAACTCGGCGTTCTCGGCCAGGAATCCGTAGCCCGGATGGATCGCTTCGGCGCCGGTCACCTCGGCGGCGGCGATGATCCGGGGGATGTTGAGGTAGCTCTCCCGGGCCGGGGGCGGCCCGATGCAGACCTCCTCGTCGGCGAAGCGGACGTGGAGGGACTCCCGGTCCGCCTCGGAGTAGACGGCCACGGCCTCGATGTCGAGCTCGTGGCACGCCCGGATGATACGGAGGGCGATCTCGCCCCGGTTCGCGATCAGGACCTTCTTGAACACGGCGTATCGGGGGGGTGCGGGCTACGCGGGCTCGACGCGGAAGAGAACCTGGCCGTACTCCACGGGCTCGGCGTTCTCGACGCAGACCTCGGCGATCGTCCCGGGGGATTCGCACTCGAGCTCGTTCATGAGCTTCATGGCCTCGATGATGCAGAGCGTCTCGCCCTTCGAAATGTTGTCGCCGACCTCGACGTAGGGGGGCGCGTCCGGCGACGGCGCCCGGTAGAAGGTGCCGACCATCGGCGACGTCACCTCCACGAGGTTCGAGGCGTCGCCCTCGACATCCTCCTGCGCCGGAGCCTCCGCATCCGCCCCGCTGTCCGCCGGCGCGGCGGGAGCGCCCCCGCCGGCGTCGCCCCCCGGAGGCTGGGCGGAGGCGGCGGGCTGCGGCGCCGCCTGGGGCGGGGCCGCGGCAGCCGGCGGCGGGGTCTTGTTCACCTTGATGCGCGTCCCTCCCCGCTCGATCTCGATCGAGTCGATCCCGCTCTCGTCCACCGCCCGGATGAGGCGCTCCACGAATTCGAGTTCGATCATGACGACACCCGTTCCAGGTACTTGTCTTCGGTCCGGTCCACCTTGATCACGTCGCCCTCCTCGATGAAGAGGGGAACCTGGACGCTGGCGCCCGTCTCCAGCTCGGCGGGCTTGGTCCCCCCGGTGGCCGTGTCCCCCTTCACGCCCGGGTCGGTGTCCACGACTGCGAGCTCGACGAACTGGGGCAGCTCGACCGAGAGCACGTCCCCGTCGTGGATCAGCCCCGTGCACTCCATGTTTTCCTTCAGGTACTTGAGCTGCTCCTGCCCGACCGTCTCCGCCGAGATCGGGCGCATCTCGTACGTCTCCTTGTCCATGAAGAAGTAGACCTGGCCGTCGGTGTAGGAGTAGTTCACCGGACGGCGCTCCAGGCGGACGTCGTCCACCCGCTCGCCGGCCCGGAAGCGCTTCTCCTGGGTGTAGCCGGTCAGGACGTTCTTCAGGGTCGTGCGCACGAAGGCGCCTCCCTTTCCGGGCTTCACGTGCTGGAAATCGACGATGGACCAGAGCTCGCCGTCGAGGTCCAGCACCATCCCTTTCCGGAAATCGGATGTATCTGCCATAGCCTCTGGCTGTGTCGCGAAATCTGTCGAGCCCGGAGCCCGTCCCCGTGAGCGATCCGTCGCCCGGGACGTCACCCGCCCTTCAGGTGATCGACCAGGGCTCGGAGCCCCAGAAGATAGCTGGTGGCGCCGAAGCCGGCGACCACCCCCACCGCCACGGGCGTCACGTACGAGCGGCGCCGGAAGTCCTCCCTGGCCGCCGTGTTGGACAGGTGAACCTCCACGAAGGGCCGGCCCACGCCGACGAGCCCGTCCCGGAGCGAGACGCTGGTGTGCGTGAGGCCGCCGGGGTTTACCACGAACCCCTCGACCCGTTCCGCCGCCACCTCCAGGTAGTCGAGGATCTCGCCCTCGGCGTTGGACTGGAAGGTCTCCAGGTCGACGCCGATCTCGCCGGCCAGGGCTTCGAGGCGGGCGTCGATCTCCTCCAGGGTGGTCGAGCCGTAGACCTCGGGCTCCCGGTGGCCCAGGAGCCGGAGGTTGGGGCCGTGGACGACGCCGATCCTCACCGGTGTCCCGGGAGCGCGGGCGCTCGCGGCCTCACGAGTCGAGGCCCTCGAGCCACCGGCGGAAGTCCTCGGAGCGCCGGTCGCTCCCGGTCGGGTCCTCCCCGGAGCCGTCGTCCGACGCCGGGCCGGATTCGACCCCGGCGTCCTCGTCTCCCTCCTCCTCGCTCACGAGGCGTCGGAAGTAGGCGGCGATGGACGGACCCGACGCGCCTCCGGCGGTCCGAAGCTCCGTCCCCTCTTCCGGCTCCTCGTCCTGGCCCCAGGCGAAGGGGGAGGCCAGCTCGCCGGTCTCCGCCGGGCCGGCGGCCCAGTCCCGGGCCAGGGTCTCCACCTCCGCGCCCTCCTCCTCCTCCGTCGAGAGCTCCGCCCCTTCGGCCCGCTTCGCCAGGGGCTCCGGGGGGCCCTGGGCGGCGCCGACGCCACCGGCCGGCTCTCCCGGCTCCCGGCGGGCCCGGACCGCCTCCAGGCGCGCCTGGAGCTCCTCGTCCGACGGGTCGGCCTCCAGGAGGCGCTCGTAGACCTCCTCGGCCCGATCCCAGAGGCCCTGGCGGGCGTAGAGCTCGGCCATGGTGCGCGTGTAGACGGCGGCGCTCTCCCCCTCGTCGGGGGACGCGCGCAGCTCCTCCTCCCCTGCGGCGGCCACCGCGGGCTCGGGCGTCGGCTCCTCCACCGGCGCTTCGGGCTCGGCTGCCGCGTCCGGCTCGTCCGGGGCGAGCTCGTCGATCGGAACCACGTCGCCGGGCTCGTCCTCGTCCTCTCCCTCCAGGAGGTCCCGGAAGTGCTGCTCCTTGAGGCGCCGGAGGTGCTTCCGGGCGTCGCCCCCGGGTTCCCGGAGAGCCAGTCTGTGCCAGTGCTCCCGGGCGTCGGCCTCTCGTCCGTCCTCCTCGGCGAGCTCGGCCAGGCTCCGCAGCGCTTCGGGGTTCTCCGGATCCATCTCCAGGACCCGCCGGAAGGCCTCCCGGGCTGCGTCGGCGTCGTCCCGGGCCCGGTGCACGCGACCGGCGACCAGGTGGCCGGCGGTCAGCCCGGGGTGACGCTCCAGGCCCTCGTCGAGAAGCTCCACAGCCTCGTTCAGCTCGCCGGCCCGGCGGTACGCGTCGGCGAGGGGCACGAAGGCCCGCCCCTCCGGGTCCCGCTCGGACCAGAAGCGGGCGCGAAGCTCGCTGATCTCCTCTTCGAGCGACGGCTGCACGGGTACTGCTCTCCCCCGGAACGATCCGGAAAACGTGGGAATTCACACGGAGAAACGCCGGCACGAAGATAAGGAGCCGTTTCGAAGAGTGTCAACGAGCCCCGCGGGGCCGAACCGGCCCGCGAGCGGGCCGCTCCCGGTTGAGCGGCGACAGGCCCTCGGTTAGTTTTTCAGGTCTCGGATCGGGACCGACGTTCCCGGTCGAGACCGTCGAAGTTCCACGACACGGACGTCGGGATCGGACCCCAGGGTCCGCCCGTCCGGCGCGGAGAGCCCGGACCCCCGCACGTCCCTGCCGCAGGATCCCCCGCGCGGAGGAGTCGCAGGCCTATGATGCGTCAGATGCGAGAGAACACGAAGTGGATCATGCTGGTGACGGCACTGGCCTTCGTGGCTCTCATGGTGTTCGAGTGGGGCATGGACGCCTCCGGCCGCACGGCCATGGGTGTGGGCCAGATCGGCTCGGTCGACGGCCAGCCGGTCATGTATCAGGATTACCTGAACACCCTCCGCAACCTCCAGGACCAGGTTCAGAACCAGCAGGAAGAGCCTCTGACGTCGCTGCAGAACACGCAGCTCGAGGACCAGGCCTTCCGGGAGACGGTCAACCAGATCCTCATCCAGCAGGAGCTGGAGCGCCGGGGCATCTCGGTGACCGCCGAGGAGATTCAGCAGGCGGCCCGCTTCAGCCCGCCCCCGCAGATCCGTCAGAACCAGGGCTTCCAGACCGACGGCCAGTTCGACCTGGAGAAGTACCAGAACTTCCTCGCCAGCTCCGCGGACAACCAGTTCCTGCTCCAGCTCGAGCAGTACTACCGGAACGTGATTCCCCGGAGCAAGCTCATGCGGCAGGTGACGTCGGGCATCTACCCGTCGGACGCGAAGCTCTGGCGGCTCTACCGTGAGCAGAACGAGCAGGTGCGGACGGCGTTCGCCGCCCTGAACCCCGGGGAGCGGATCCCCGACGCCGAGGTCTCGGTCTCCGACGACGAGATCCGTGACTACTACCGGGAGAACCGGGAGGAGGAGTTCTCGGTGCCCGCCCGTGCCACGGTGAAGGTGGCGGCGCTGAACAAGGCGCCGACCCCCGAGGACACGGCGGCCGCCCTGGAGCGGGCCCGGGAGGTCCGGAGGGAGATCGTGGAGCAGGGCGCCGACTTCGCCGAGGTGGCCCAGCGGGAGTCGGGCGACGAGGGCACCCTCCAGGAGGGCGGCGACCTGGGCACCTTCGCCCGGGGCCAGATGGTCGAGCCCTTCGAGGAGGCGGTCTTCGACGCCGCCATCGGCCAGGTGACCGAGCCCGTGAAGACCCGCTTCGGGTACCACCTGATCAACGTCCGGGACCGGCAGCAGGACAGCGCGACGGTCTCCCACATCCTGATCCCCATCGAGCGCACCGGGGACTCCGAGCTGAGGCTCCTGACCCATGCCGACAGCCTCGAGGACATGGCCGAATCCATGACGCTGGACGAAGCGGCCTCGAATCTGGGCGTCGAGGTCAGCCGGGTCGAGATCAACGAGAGCTTTCCCGTGGCCTCCGGGGTCGGCCGGATCCAGGAAGGAGCCGACTGGGTCTTCAACGAGGCCTCCCAGGGCGACGTCAGCCCGGTCTTCGAGAACGAGCAGGCCTTCTACGCCCTGGAGCTGGTGAACAGCAGGCCGGCCGGCTACCGCTCCCTGGACGAGGTCCGGAGCACCGTCGAGCAGACGCTTCGCTTCGAGAAGAAGAAGGAAGAGGCCATGGCCCTGGGCCGGCAGATCGCCCAGGCGGCCCGGGAGGCCGGAAGCCTGGCGGCCGTGGCTTCGGACTACGAGCTCCAGGTGGACACCGCCGGACCCTTCACGCGGCAGCAGTTCGTCTCCGGCCTGGGTCGGCAGAACGAGGCGGTCGGCGCCGCCTTCGGCCTCGAGCCCGGCGAGATCGGCGGGCCCGTGGCCACGGCGGACGACGTCTTCGTCCTCGAGCAGGTGGAGCACCTGCCAGCGGACAGCTCGGCCTGGGAGGCCCAGAAGCAGCGGCAGCGCCAGCAGTTCATCGCCCGGGCCCAGCAGGAGCGGCTCCAGGAGTGGCTGGCCGGCCTCCGGGAGAACGCCCGCATCGCGGACCGCCGGGACGAGGTGCTCCAGGCCCAGGACGAGCAGCAGCAGCGGCCCATGGGGTCGCCCCTGGGCTTCTAGAAGGGGAACCCGGGAGGGGCGCCGAGCCCCTCCCTCCCTTCAGGGGGCTACTCCTCGGTCCGGAGCCCGCGGGGCTCGTCCTCCTTCTCTTCCTCGTCGGCGCCGCCGTCCTCCTGCTCCGGGCCGCCGGCCTGGAGGGAGGGACGCTCCTCGTCCTCGGGGACCGCCGGGGTGTTGATCTCCTTCTCGATCTCCCGCATCGAGCCCTTGAACTCCCGGATCCCCTTGCCAAGGGACGAGCCGATCTCCGGGAGGCGCTTCGCTCCGAAGAGGAGCAGCACCACCAGGAAGATCAGGATTATCTCCCACATGCCGAGGCCACCGATAGGCATTC
>CAZMPV010000181.1:0-6236 GCA_964567985.1 uncultured Gemmatimonadaceae bacterium | reverse complement strand
ACCAGGGCGATCCACGCCTCGGGGCTCGTGATCCAGTCCATGGCGGCTCCGTGGTCCTCGTGGGCTGAGCGGAAAGCGGGGGGCGAGGGAGCCCCGTCGCGGAAGCGATCCGTAGGATAGGACCGGGAGCCGGCCGTTCCAACCCCGGCGGGGCCGGGGCCGTCCAACCCGATGCCGCGCGACCCGCAGCTCGCACACACGCTCCCGACACGGAGACCCCCATGGACTGGCCGGCCGAGCTCCTCTCCGACCTCCGCTACGCGATCCGACGCCTCGCTGCCAGCCCGGCCTTCACGGCGGTGGCGGTCGGCACCCTCGCCCTGGGAATCGGGGCGAACAGCGCGCTCTTCAGCGTCCTGCACGGGGTCCTCCTCCGCCCCCTTCCCTACGAGCGCCCCGAGGAGGTCGTCCGGATCCAGGCGGGGTGGCAGGGGAGCTTCGGGAACTGGCTCTCCCAGCCCGAGATCGTGGACCTGGAGGAGGGGGTCTCGTCCCTGGAGGGCGTGGCGGCCTTCACCCCCGGGAGCGTGAACCTCACCGGCGACGGAGAGCCGGAGCGGCTCCGCTCGGCCCAGGTCATGCCGGAGCTCTTCGAAGTCCTGGGCGTGGAGGCACGCCGGGGCCGGACCTTCACCGCCGCGGAGGGGGTGCCCGGCGGAGACGGCGTCGTCCTCCTGAGCCACGGCCTCTTCCAGCGTCGCTTCGGCGCCGATCCGGACGTGGTCGGTCGGACGATCGAGGTCAACGGCGTGGGCCGGAGCGTCGTGGGCGTCCTCTCGCCCGACTTCCGGCTCCCCACCGACTTCCAGGGAGGGCGGACCGAGATCGTCCTGCCCCTGGTCCTGGACCGGGACAGCCTCCAGAGCCGGGGAAGCCACTACCTCCACACCGTGGCCCGGCTCGGGCCCGGCGCCACGCCCGACGCGGTGCAGGAGGAGCTCGACGCCCTGAGCGCGCGCCTGACCGAGGAGGGGCTCTACGCCGCGAACCGGAATTTCGGCTTCTCGGCGGTGCCGATCCGGGACGACGTCTTCGGCGACGTCCGCACTGCGCTCCTGGTCCTCCTGGGCGCCGTGACCTTCGTTCTCCTGATCGCCTGCGTGAACGTGGCCAATCTGCTCCTGGCCCGGGGCGAGGAGCGCCATCGGGAGGTCGCGGTCCGGGCCGCACTGGGAGCCGGTCGCAGGCGGATCGCCCAGGCGCTGCTGGCCGAGAGCGTGCTCATCTCCCTCCTCGGCGGCGCCGTGGGGCTCCTGGTGGCCTTCGGGGGAACCCGGCTCCTCGTCGCCCTGGATCCGGCGGGCATCCCCCGGGTCCAGGAGATCGGCGTGGACGGGCCGGTCCTGGCCTTCAGCTTCGTGGTGGCCGTGGCCACCGGGCTCCTCTTCGGCGCCGCTCCGGTGGTCCAGGCCCTGGGAACCGACGTCCAGGCGGGCCTCAAGGAGGGCGGACGGGGCGGCTCCGTCGGCGTAGGCCGGAGCCGCTTCCGGCGGGCGCTGGTGGTGGCCCAGCTCGCCCTGGCCGTGGTTCTCCTGACCGGCGCCGGCCTCATGATCCGGACGGTGGGCCAGCTCCGGGCGATCGACCCGGGATTTCGGCCCGAGGGCGTGCTGACGATGCGGCTCTCCCTGCCGTCGTCGAGCTATCCCGACGCCGGAGACGTCTCGAGCTTCTACCTGCGGCTCGTGGAGCGGGCCGAGGCGATGCCGGAGGTCCGGAGCGCCGCGGCGGTCCGGGCCCTTCCCCTGACCGGGACGATCGGCGACTGGTCGATCGACCTCGCGGACCGGGAAGAGGCTCCGGGGGAGAACCCCCACGGCGACTGGCAGGTCGTCACCCCGGGCTACATCGAGGCGATGGGCGTCCGCCTGATCCGGGGTCGGAGCCTGGAGGAGCGGGACCGGGCCGACGCCGTGCCGGTGGTCGTGATCAACCGGACGATGGCCGAGGAGTACTGGCCCGGGGAGAACCCGATCGGCGAGCGCTTCGGCCTGGGCCGGCCCGGGCTCGAGCCCTTCTTCCAGGTGGTCGGGGTCGTGGAGGACGTGCGCCACAACGCCCTCACCGAGGCGCCCCGGACCGAGATGTACATGCCCCACGCACAGTTCGGGGCGATCACCGAATTCCCGCCCCGCTCCATGACGCTGGTGGCCCGGACCGGCGGAGATCCCCTGGGCCTGGCGGGCCCTCTCCGTGAGCTCGTCCGGGAGATGGACCCCCGCCTGCCGGTCTCCGACGTCCGGCCCATGGCCGCCGTCGTCGGCGACGCCCTGGCCGACTCCCGCTTCGTGATGACGCTGTTGGCCGTCTTCGCGGCGCTGGCGCTCCTGCTGGCGGCGGTGGGGATCTACGGGGTCCTGGCCTACGCGGTGAGCGCCCGTGGCCGGGAGATCGGGATCCGGCTCGCCCTGGGGGCCGGCCGGGGCGGCGTGACCCGGCTCGTGGTCTCCCAGGGGATGGTTCTAGCCGCGGGGGGGCTGGTGGTCGGCGTGGTGGTGGCCGCCGCCGGGAGCCGGCTCATGGAGGGCCTCCTCTACGGCGTCGAGGCCCTGGACCCGGTCACCTTCGTCGTGGTCCCCCTCGTCCTGGGCGGAGTGGCCCTGGTCGCCACGTTACTGCCGGCCCGACGGGCGGCCTCGGTGGATCCGATGACGGCGCTCCGGGAGGAGTAGCCCGGCGGCGGGCGTTCGCCCTACGTTGAGCCCGGTCGTGGGTGGCCCGGGCGGGCCCCCACGGTCCGCGGCGCGCGCTCCTCCCGATCCGGACGGCCTGCATCCATGAAGTGGTTCCTCCTCTTCACCGGCGTGGTGGCCGGGCTCCTCCTCGTCGCCCTCGTGGGCGGACTCTTCGTGCCGCGCCGTCACGAGGCCAGCGTCCGCCGGATCGTCCCGGGTACGCCGGAAGAGGTGTGGGCGGCGATCACCACCCCCTCCGAATTCCCGGAGTGGCGTCCCGGCGTGGACCGGGTCGAGGTCCAGGACCGGGGCGGGGAGGGGGTGGAGCGCTGGGTCGAGCACGGCCCCACCGGCGCCATGGGAATGGAGGTCGAGGAGCGGGATCCCCCGAGACGCCTGGTGGTCCGGATCGTCGGCGACGAGCTCCCCTTCGGCGGCAGCTGGACCTGGGAGCTCGAGCCCGAGGGCTCGGGGACGGCGGTGACGCTCACCGAGGACGGCCGGATCGACAATCCCCTCTTCCGCTTCATGGCCCGCTTCGTCCTGGGCTACGAAGCCACCATGCGGGACTATCTGGAGGGGCTCGAGGACCGGATGGAGAGCGCGGCGGGGGGCTGAGAAGACCGCTCCGGAGACCGGGTCCGGCGCGGGCCGGGGCTCCGGGGCGCTCAGGCCTCCCGGTCGCCCGCGGTGGGGAATGGGCGGAAGTACTCCTCGAGTCCCAGGGCGTGGAGTGCGTGCCACGTCTCCCGGGCGACGCCGGTGGCCCAGACGGCCCTGTCCTCTTCGGTGGCCATCCGCTGGGCGGTGAGGAGGACGGAGAGGTCCTGGACGGACATGTCGTCCAGGTCCGAGAAGTCGAAGACGAGGTCCCGGGGAGCCTCCTCGGTCCCGGTGCCCCGGACCGTCACGGAGGCCGCGATCCGGCTCGCTTCGTCTCCGTTCCGTCCTTCGCGCCCGTGGTCTCTCATCGGTATACCTTTACACTCCTTCCGGTCTGCGTCCGAGAGGGCCGGCGTCCGACCGACCGACGCCTACATTCTAGCCAGCAAGAGGCGTGCCAGCGCTTCACGGCCCGGCACGCCTGATCGGCATGAAACGCCACGAACCGGAGGCGACTCTTCATCATGAGCCACACGTCTTTCGTTCCCCTGCCGGATTACCGCGAATACCCGCTGAAGGAGATGCGCGACCGGGCTCGGGACTTCTGCCGGGACCTCCAGCGCCGCCGGACCGTCCGGAACTACGCGGCCCGTGACGTGCCCCGGGACGTGATCGAGTGGTGCCTGGAGGCGGCCTCCTCCGCGCCCAGCGGTGCGAACCGACAGCCGTGGCACTTCGCGGCCGTCCACGACGCCGACATCAAGCGGCGGATCCGGGACGCCGCCGAGGAGGAGGAGCGCTCCTTCTACGGGGAGCGGGCGCCGGAGGAGTGGCTCGAGGCCCTGGAGCCCCTGGGGACCGGTCCGGAGAAGCCGTTCCTCGAGACGGCGCCCTGGCTCATCGCCATCTTCGCCGAGCGCTACGGCACGGCTCCGGACGGCTCGAGGCGAACCAACTACTACGTCCAGGAGTCGGTGGGCATCGCCACGGGGATGCTGATCACGGCCCTGCACCGGGCGGGTCTGGCCACGCTGACCCACACTCCGTCCCCGATGAGCTTCCTCAACGAGATCCTGGACCGGCCCGAGAACGAGAAGCCGTTCCTCCTCCTCGTCACCGGATATCCTGCCCCGGACGCCCGCGTGCCCGACATCGACAAGAAGTCCCTGGACGAGGTGGCGACCTTCTTCTGACGGGGCCGCGGTCCGGGCGCTTGATCCTTCTCGACGGTGCCGTGTAAACTCCACCGACGCGAGACGGTGCGGCCCGAGAAGCGGGGCGCCGTCCCGGCATCGCCTCGAGGACGATGGAGCGCCATGTCCACATCCACCCACGAAGTCGACCCGGACCTCGACCCGGGTGCGATCCGCCACTTCACCCGGGCGATCCTCCGGGACCTGAAGGCGCTGGAGCGGATGGTGGACGACGGGATGATCGAGTCCGGAGTGCGGCGCTGTGGGGCCGAGCAGGAGCTCTTCCTGGTGGACGGGGGATGGCGGCCGGCCTCCGTCTCCGGAGACGTCCTGGCCAACCTCCCCGAGGGCGGGCCGTACACGACCGAGCTCGCCCGCTTCAACCTGGAGATGAACCTCGAGCCCCTCGAGCTGAAGGGGCGGGTCTTCTCCCGGATGGAGGAGCGGCTCCGGGAGATGCTCTCCGCGGTCCGGGCCGCGGCCCGAGAGGCCGACGCCGACGTGGTCATGGCCGGCATCCTTCCGACCCTCAGCAAGTCGGACCTCTCCCTGGACAACATCACGCCGAAGCCCCGGTACTACGCGCTGAACGAGGCCATGACCCGGATGCGGGGCGGAGAGTACCGCCTCCGGATCGAGGGCACCGACGAGATCAACCTGAAGCACGACTCGGTGATGCTGGAGGCGTGCAACACCAGCGCCCAGTTCCACCTCCAGGTCTCGGCCGAGGAGTTCGCCCCCTTCTACAACCTCTCACAGGTGGCGCTCGCACCGATCCTGGCGGCGTCGGTGAACTCGCCGCTCCTCTTCGGAAAGCGGCTCTGGGCCGAAACCCGCATCGCCCTCTTCCAGCAGTCCCTGGACACGCGGAGCGCCACGCTCCACCTGCGGGAGATGAGCCCCCGGGTCCGGTTCGGGGAGAAGTGGGCCGAGGAGTCGGTGGTCGAGCTCTTCCAGGAAGACATCGCCCGCTTCCGGGTGCTCATGGCGGTCGAGACGGGAGACGACCCCTTCGAAGTCCTGGACGCCGGCGGGGTGCCGAAGCTCGAGGCGCTCCAGCTCCACAACTCCACCGTCTACCGGTGGAACCGGCCGTGCTATGGGATCACCGACGGTGAGCCGCACCTCCGCATCGAGTGCAGGGCGCTCCCCTCCGGACCCTCCGTGGTGGACGAGGTGGCGAACGCCGCCTTCTGGATGGGCCTGGTCATGGGGATGTCCACCCGGATCGACGACGTCCGGGAGCGGATGGAGTTCGACGAGGCGAAGTCGAACTTCCTGGCCGCCGCCCGCCTGGGGCTGAACGCTCGCTTCGACTGGTTCGGGGGAGAGTCGATCAGCGCCCGGCGTCTGATCCTCGATCGCCTGCTCCCGGTGGCCCGGAAGGGCCTGGAGGGCCTGGAGATCGACGACGAGGACGCCGAAACGTACATCGACGTGATTCGACAGAGGGTCGAGTCCGAGGTCACCGGCTCCCACTGGACGCTGAAGTCTCTGGCCGACATGGGAGAGGAGGGGAGCCGCGGCGAGCGCCTGGCGGCGCTGACGGCCGCGATCCACGATCGCCAGGTCTCGGAGCGGCCGGTCCACGAATGGGAGCTCGCCACCTTGGAAGAGAGCGGAGACTGGAAGCCGAATTTCATGACCGTCGAGCGGTACATGAACACCCAGCTCGTGACGGTGAACGAGCACGAGCTGGTGGACCTGGTCGCGTTCCTCATGGACCGGGAGGAGATCCGCCACGTCCTGGTGGAGGACGACGACC
>CAZMPV010000180.1:0-6239 GCA_964567985.1 uncultured Gemmatimonadaceae bacterium | reverse complement strand
CTGATGCGCGTTCTCTTCTTCGGATCCTACGAAGCTGACCGACATCCCCGGATCCGGGTGCTCGCTCAGGGCTTCCGAGCCCGGGGCGACGAGGTGGTGGACGCCAACGTTCCCCTGGACTTGAGCGCGGCGAAGAGGGTCGAGCTAGTGCGGCAGCCGTGGCGGGCGCCGGGCTTTCTGGCCCGGCTCGGGTCGACCTGGATTTCTCTGGCTCGGCGGGCCCAGAGGGTCCAGGATCCGGACGCCGTCGTCGTCGGGTATCTCGGGCATCTGGACGTTCACCTGGCGCGCCGGCTGTGGCCCGGGATTCCCCTGGTCCTGGATCACCTGGTCTCCCTTGCGGACACGGCCCGGGACCGGCGGATCGGGGGGGCGGCGGTCCGTTGGCTCCTGGAGAAGGTGGACTCCGCCGCGGTGGGGGCGGCGGACCTGGTCCTCGTCGATACCGAGGAGCATCGAAAGCTCCTTCCGGCCGAGGTTCGGGACCGAAGCGTGGTCGTGCCCGTCGGAGCGCCGGAGGAGTGGTTCGCGGCGGCGATCCCCTCCCCGGCGGCGGAGGCGCCCCCTCTCCGGGTGATCTTCTTCGGTCTGTACACCCCCCTTCAGGGGACCCCGGTGATCGGCGACGCTATCGCCGCGCTACGGGGAGAGCCCATCGAGTTTCTCATGATCGGGCGGGGCCAGGAGTTTCAGGAGACCCGGCGTCGGACGGCGGGGAATTCGTCCGTGACCTGGGTCGACTGGGTTGATCCGGACGACCTGCCGGGACGGGTGGCCTCCTGTCACGTCTGCCTGGGAATCTTCGGCACCGGGCCGAAGGCCCTGCGTGTGGTTCCGAACAAGGTGTACCAGGGGGCGGCGGCGGGATGCGCCGTGGTAACCTCGGAGACCCCTCCACAGCGGCGAGCCCTGGACGACGGGGCGGTGTTCGTGCCTCCTGGAGATTCCGAGGCTCTGGCGGAGGCGCTCCGCCGGCTGGCCCGGGACCCGCGACGGCTCGAAGAATGGAGAGGTCGGGCTCGCCGCCGGGCCCGGTCGGCCTTCCGCCCCGGGGACGTGGTGGACCCGCTCCGAGACCAGCTCCTCGGGCCTGCCGGACCCGGAACGGCCGGCCGGTAGGGGGGCTGAGGCGGTACCGGGAGGAGCGGAAGGGCCTGCCGGGCCGATGCTGCGGGATTCGCCCTCCCCCCAGAGCCGGGCCATTCCCTCGTCGTAAGGTAGGAGGGTGGGGGAGGCCTCGGGGCCCGGGTACAGGAAGACGTAAGGCGTCCGCTCCGGCCATCGCGCCAGGAGTCGGGCATTCGCCCGGGGCCCGAGGTCCCGCACCGCCATGGGCTGGCCCTTCTCGATTCCCGGAAGGTCTCCCTGCCACAACAGAGGGGCCAGAGCCAGGACCCCGAAGCGGTCGGCCCGCGCCTCCCGCCGACATTCGGGCGTGAACTCGATCCGGGGGTCCACCCGGACTCGGTTGCCCGGAGTGACCTCGACCATCCGGAGGGGATCCGGCGTTCCGGGGAGCGGGCGAAAGTCCAGCTCCTGGCCGACCGGGTTCTGGGAGGAGGCATCTGCCGGAACCGTCCCGAATTCCAACCGGCGTGTGGCGTACCGATGTAGCTGACAGATGTCGTTTCGCCGTAGGGCCGTCTCCACCGAGTCCATCCGCATGCCGCTGGCCTGGAGACGACCGGAGACCCGTTCGGCCCAGCTTCCGTGCACGAAGACGAGGGCGGGCTCACGGCCCGGGACCGGTGGGATCTGGATCCGCTGGAGCGTCTCCGTGTCCCACGCATAGGTACGGGCCCGGGAGATGGCCATGAACGGAGACACGAGCAGGCAGAGGAGGAAGGCGGCCGAGACGACCTCGCCTAGCCTCATTCGCGCCTTCCGGAGGCTCGAGGGAGAGTGAAGCCCGGGGGAGCGAGATTCGGGATCGGGACCGGGGCCCTGCCGCTCGACGGGGGCCTCGGTCCCCGGCCCGGTGAGGCTCCGGACCAGACCGGCAGCGGCGAGGACCGTCAGGAGCACCCACGCCGGGGCACCTTCGTACAGCATCCGCGGCCCCAGGTGGAACCCGTGGTGCCAGTAGAAGAGGTTCGCGACGGCGGGAAGGAGGGCCCACGCCAGGAGGACCGTCGTCCCGGGGGTGACGGCCCGGGCGATCGCGAGCCACAGACCCACGAGGGCCACGGCGGGAATCGGCGTTTCCAGGAGGTGCACGCCGAGGGCGATCAGATCGGCGGATGTAAAGCCGAGAGCTTCGATCCATCCGTAGAGGTTCCCCCAGGGGTCACGATGGAAGCCGAGCTCGTGGGTGGGGCCGTAGGCGAAGGAGTAGCCCAGTTTCAGGGGAGAGCCGAAGAAGTGCCGGTTGTAGAGCAGCCAGGCGGCGGCCACGGGGGCTCCTCCCGCGACGGAGCCGGCCACACGGCGAAGCAGCCAGGTCCAGGAGCCCTCGCGGCGCAGGGCTTCCCCGATCCACAGACCCCCTGCCATGCCTCCCCCGACCACCAGACCCGTCCAGGGGCGGCTCGCCACCGCGAGTCCGATCGCTGCACCGGCGGCCACGCTCCATCCTGCACTCCCGTCCCGCGCCGCAAAGACGGCGACGACGGCCCAGACCAGGAACGCCGCCGCCGACACGTGGCTGAGGTAGGATCCTCCCAGGAAGAAGAGAAACGGACTCAGGGCCACCAGGGCGCTCCCGACTCTCGCCACATTCCTGCGGGCCGGTCCGAGGATCCAGTGGGCGGCGACGCAGGTACCCGCCGCGAGACCGGCCAGGAGGAGAGAGGGGACCAGCCAGAGCGCGTCCACGGCGAGGCCGGCCGCCAGGAGCAGGAGATGGGAGGGCGGATAGAGGGAGAGCCACCCCTCTGGAGTGAGCACCGTGTTAACCACCATGAACGCTGCCGCAGGCTCGGGGATGGGGCCGGCCAGAGAGCCCTCGGCCAGATACCGGGCCTGGAGGAGGGATGCCATCTCGTCCACTCCGGTGGGCAGCCCCCGGAAGACGATCAGGGTGACACACAGGCCGAGGGCTCCTGCGAGCGTCCCCACGCCGGCGGCGTATAGAGGAAGGGAGATCGTGCCCAGTCGGTCCGCCACCGTCTCCGCGACCCGGCGGACGGAGGCTCGAGGCAGCAGCAGAGCCAGACCCGCTCCCACGACGAGGGCGAGCAAGATTCCCCACCAGGCGAGCTGGAGATTCGCGTCGGCTCCCTGCCGCAGATCGGCTCCGAAGGGTCCGATCCGTTCCGGGGCGAGAACCAGATGGAAGGGGGCGAGGGTGAGGAGAACGAGGACCAGACCCAGTCCCCGGCGCAGGAGAGGGAGGGGACCTGGGGGCATCCCGTCGTGGTCCGGGTCCGCTCCCGACGTCACACCCACGACCCCGCCGGCTCGAACCGCTCTACCGACTCCACGACCCGTGCAGCCGGGCCCGGGGCGCCTTCCTCTTCGCTTCGTTGCCTCACGTCGGCACCTCCCGATGCCGCCACCGGTGGCCTCGGAAGCCGGGGGCGGCTCGTCTCTCTGGCTCGCTGGAGGGTCGAGCGTCCTCGCGCCGGGAAGATGCGCCGGAATCCGCGGTGGGGCCAGCCGGGCGGCTCCGCCGGCTTTCGACGCGGCGGCGGGGACTCCATCTTGGTTCACGGAGCCCGTCCGACCCGGCGACGAACCCGATCCGGCCTCGATGACCGATCCCTTCTCCCTTTCCGTGGTGGTGCCCGTCTACGACGAGGAGGAGACGCTTCCCGAGCTCCTCGACCGCCTCGGGGCCGTGCTGGACCGCGTGGATGGAGGCCCCCACGAGGTCGTCGTCGTCGACGACGGCAGCGGGGACGGGACCCCGGAGCTGCTGGCCGAAGCGGTGGAGGCCGACCCCCGGATCCGGGCGGTCCGGCTCTCACGGAACTTCGGCCATCAGGCTGCGCTCACCGCCGGCCTCGACCACGCCGGGGGCGACGCCGTGGTGATCATGGACGGAGATCTCCAGGACGCCCCCGAGGAGATCCCCCGATTCGTGAAGAAGCACCGGGAGGGCTACGACGTGGTCTACGCCCGGCGGGAGCGGCGCAAGGAGCCCTGGTGGCTCCGGGTGTCGTACTTCCTCTTCTACCGGATCCTCTCGGCCATGTCCCGGGTGGCCCTTCCCCTGGACGCCGGGGACTTCTCCCTCCTTTCCCGGCGGGTGGTTCGGGAGCTCCGGCGGATGCCGGAGCGGCATCGCTATCTCCGGGGGCTCAGGACGTGGGCCGGCTTCGAGCAGGTGGGGATCCCCGTGGAGCGGGCGGCCCGGGGCTCCGGGGAGAGCAAGTACGGGATCACGGGCCTCTTCGCCCTGGCCTTCGACGGCATCTTCTCCTTCTCGGTGATGCCGCTGCGGGCCGCGGTCCTGGTCGGCGGCGTCGCGGTCTTTCTCACCCTGGCCTACGCCCTCTACGCCGTCTACGCCCGCCTCGTCCTGGAACAGTCGCCCCAGGGCTTCACCGCCCTGATCGTGGTCATCACCTTCGTCTCGGGGGTACACCTCTTCTTCCTGGGCGTGATCGGGGAGTACGTGGGACGGATCTACGAGGAGGCGAAGGCCCGGCCCCTCTACGTGGTGGACGAGGTGATGGAGGCGCGCCGCGCTCCGTCGGCCTCCTCCTCCACGTCCGGATAGGCCCTCCGTGGATCCGGAGTACGCCCGGCGCTACCGCCTCCTCTACCGGGAGCACTGGTGGTGGCGGGCCCGGCGCCTCTACCTCCTGGACGTCCTGGACGAGCTGTGTCCCGGTGGCGGGTGGAGGAACGTCCTGGACGTCGGGTGCGGTGCGGGCCTCTTCTTCGACGACCTGGAGGCCTTCGCCGACCGCGTCGAGGGGGTCGAGCCCGACGCCGACCTCGTCGCCGCGGAGGGGACCCCCACGGAGCGGATCCACGTTCGACCCTTCGACGCCTCCTTCCGTCCCGACCGGGAGTACGGGCTCGTCCTCATGCTGGACGTCCTCGAGCACATGGACGACCCCGGGGGCGCCCTCCGGCACGCGGGTCGCCTCCTCGAACCCGGAGGACGCCTCCTGGTGACCGTGCCGGCCTTCCGCTGGCTCTGGACGACCCACGACGAGGTCAATCGCCATCGGACCCGCTACGACCGACGCTCCCTGTCGTCGCTGGCGGAGGCGTCGAAGATCGAGGTGCTCCGGATGGCGTACTTCTTCCACTGGACGGTGCCGGCCAAGCTCCTGGTCCGGGTCTGGGAGGTCCTGAGGCGCCCCGAGCCGACGCCTCCCTCGGTGCCGCCGCCATGGCTCAACCGCCTCCTCTACGGGCTGAGCCGGCTCGAGCAGCGCCTCCCGGGGCCGGTCGGACTGCTTCCCGGGAGCTCCCTCCTCATGGTCGGGCGGCGGAGGGGGTCGTGAGTCGGGGCGAAGGATCGTGAGCGGGGACGACGGGGCGGGGCCGGCGCCTCGGGAGCCTCCGGGCGCGCTCCGCCGCTGGGTCCTGCTCTTCCTCTGGGCGGTGAGCGCCACCTACGTCTCTCAGGGGCTCCTAGAAGGGTGGATCCCCCACGACGAGGGGACCCTCGCCCACAGCGCCGAGCGGGTGCTCCGGGGCGAGCTCCCGCACCGGGACTTCGACGCGATGTACACAGGGGGGCTGGCCCTCTTCCACGCCGGGATCTTCGAGCTCTTCGGGCTCCGGCTCGCGTGGCTTCGCTACGCCGTCTTCGGCGCGTTCGTGGCGAGCGTCCCGGCTGTCCTCTATCTAGCCACTCGCCTTCTCCCCCTCCTCGGCGCGGGGCTCGTGACGCTGCTGGCCGTCGCGTGGAGCCTCCCGGTCTACGAGGCGGCGATGCCCTCGTGGTACAACCTCTTCCTGGCCTTCGGGGCCGCCGCCTGCACCTACCGGCACCTGGAGACCGGCCGGGGAC
Source organism: uncultured Gemmatimonadaceae bacterium (assembly GCA_964567985.1). Lineage (GTDB taxonomy): Bacteria > Gemmatimonadota > Gemmatimonadetes > Longimicrobiales > Gaopeijiaceae > CAZMPV01. Next base: position 325 of record CAZMPV010000180.1, on the reverse strand, counting down.
GCTGGCTCCTGGTGGCGGGCGGCGTGGCCGGGCTCTCGACGCTGGTCAAGGTGTCGGGCCTCTACCTGCTGGCCGCGCTCCTCCTCTTCGTGGTCTTCGTCGAGCAGGAGGAGGAGCTCGGCACCGGGGACGACGAGGCCGGAAGCTCGTCCACCGGCTACTCCGTCTTCGTCATCGGCTCCCTCGTCCTCTTCGTCGCGGCCGTCACCTGGGCGATCTCGGGCTTCCTCCTGCCGGCCACCGTCTTCCACTTCGTGCTGCCGGCCGGGGCCCTGGCGGGATGGTTGGTGGTGCGGGAGTGGCGGCTCAGGGCCCGCCGGGAGGG
>CAZMPV010000179.1:2299-6282 GCA_964567985.1 uncultured Gemmatimonadaceae bacterium | reverse complement strand
GACGGGAACAACATGGCCAACTCCTGGATCAACGGGGCGCTCCGCTTCGGCTTCGAGCTCGCCCTGGCGTGTCCGGAGGGCTACCGGCCGGATCCCGGCGTCGTGGACCGGGCCGTCGAGGAGGGCGCCCGGGTGCAGGTCGTGGACGACCTCCGGGAGGCGGCCCGGGGGGCCCACGTCGTCACGACCGACGTCTGGGCTTCCATGGGCCAGGAAGACGAGGCCGAGGCCCGGGAGAAGGCGTTCGAGGGATACCGGGTCGACGCCGACCTCATGGCCGAAGCCGACCCGGAGGCGATCTTCCTCCACTGCCTCCCCGCCCACCGGGGCGAGGAGGTCACCGCGGCGGTCATCGACGGACCGGCCTCCCGCGTCTTCCAGGAGGCGGAGAACCGGCTTCACGCCCAGAAAGCGCTCCTCCTCGAGCTCATGGCGTAGGAGCGAAGCGCGGATCTCCGGCGTCCGCCGGAGCGTGGAGACCGGATCTCGGGCGGACCCGGAGGCCGACTCGATCGTATACGATCACTGCGCCGCCGGACCCGGGCGCGACCACGAACCTCCCCGACCCACGACCGGGACGAACGACGCATGGCTGACGGCCTGAAGCGAACGCCGCTCCACGGCGAGCACGTCGATCTGGACGGGAAGATGGTGCCCTTCGCGGGCTTCGAGATGCCCGTCCAGTACCCCACCGGGATCCGGACCGAGCACCGGGCGGTCCGGAGCGACGCCGGACTCTTCGACGTTTCCCACATGGGCGAGTTCGAGCTCCGGGGCCCCGGCGCCCTGGAGCTCCTCCAGCGCCTCACGGTGAACGACGCCTCCCGGGTGGACGTCTGGCAGGCCCAGTACTCGGCGATCTGCCGTGAGGACGGCGGCGTCCTGGACGACCTCCTGATCTACCGCTACCCGGACCGCTGGATGATGGTGGTGAACGCGGCGAACCGGGAGAAGGACCTGGGGTGGGTCCGGCGCCACGCCGGGGACTTCAACGTGGAGGTCGTGGACCGCTCGGACGAGATCGCGCTCCTGGCCCTCCAGGGGCCCCGGGCCCAGGAGATCCTGAATCCGCTGGCCGCTTCGGACCTCGACGAGGTCGGATACTACCGCTTCACCGAGGACGAGGTGGCCGGCCGAGGGATGACGGTGGCCCGGACGGGCTACACCGGGGAGGACGGCTTCGAGCTCTACGTGGCCGCGGACGACGCGGTCGAGGTCTGGCGCGCCGTCCTGGACGCGGGCTCCGACGCCGGCCTCCTCCCCGCGGGCCTGGGCGCCCGGGACTCCCTGCGCCTGGAGATGGGGTACGCCCTCTACGGGCAGGACCTGGACGAGGAGCACACCCCCCTGGAGGGCGGGCTCGGCTGGATCACGAAGCTCGACAAGGGGGACTTCGTCGGCCGGGAGGCCCTGAAGCGCCAGAAGGAGGAGGGCCTGGAGCGGAAGCTCGTGGGGCTCCGGCTCACCGACCGGGGCTTCCCCCGGGAGGGCTACCCGATCGTCTCCGACGGCGAGGAGGTCGGCCGCGTGACCAGCGGGACCGTCAGCCCCATGCTGGAGTGCGGCATCGCCATGGGCTACGTGCCCGTGGAGCTCGCCGATCCCGGCACCGGGCTCGGCGTCCGGATCCGGGACCGGGCGGTCTCCGCAGAGGTCGAGCGCCCCCCGTTCTACGAAGAAGGCTCGGTCCGGCGGTGAGCGACGGGCCGACGCCCATCCGGGTCGGGGTGCTGACGGTGAGCGACGCCGCCTCCCGGGGCGAGCGGGAGGACGAGAGCGGCGCCCTCATCGCCGGCTGGTGCCGGGAGCGGGGCTTCGACGTCCCGGAGCGGGACGTCGTGCCGGACGAGACCCACGTCCTCGCCCGGCGCCTGACTTCCTGGGCCGACGGCGGAGGGGTGGACGCGATTCTCACCACCGGCGGCACGGGCTTCGGCCCCCGGGACGTCACGCCGGAGGCGACGCGGGCCGTCCTGGACCGGACGGCGCCGGGGGTGGCCGAAGCCTTCCGGCGGGCCGGCGAGGAGAAGACCCCGTACGCGATCCTCTCCCGGGGGGTGGCCGGCAGCCGGGGACGGGTCTTCATCGCCAACCTCCCCGGCAGCCCCGGGGGCGTGCGGGACGGCCTCCAGGTCCTGGAGCCGATCCTGGAGCACGTGGTCGAGCTCCTCCGGGGCGACGACGCTTCGCACCAACTCCACGGCCGAGGGCCGGAATGAACGACGGACTCGTGCTGATCTCGACCCACGATCTGGAGACGGCCGGGGCGCTCCGGGACGTCTTCGACGGGGCCGGGTACGCCGTCGAGCTCGTCACGCCCGGCGAGGAGATCGCCGACTTCGACGACGCCGTCCTCCTGGTCCTCACCCGGGTCCTGGAGGCCGAGGATGCCGAAGGGCTGGCCACCCAGGCCCGGGAGGCCCTGCACGTGCCCGTCTACGCCGTGGCCGAGGAGCGGGACGAGCGGTGGCGCCGCACCGTCCGGGAGCTGGGGTTGGACGAGATCTTCTTCCAGCCCGTGGAGCCCGACGAGGTCCTCCTCCTGGGCCGGACGCTCATCGAGCGGAGGCGCCTCCAGGAGGTCACCGGCATCGTCGGCGAGACCGAGGAGATGCGGGAGGTGCTGGAGCGGGTCGTGCAGATCGCGCCGGTGAAGTCCACGGTCCTGGTCACCGGGGAGTCCGGAACCGGCAAGGAGCTGGTGGCCCGGGGGATCCACGCGCTCTCGCCCCGGAAGCACGGCTCCTTCATCGCCGTCAACGTGGCCGCGCTGTCCGAGACGCTGCTCGAGAGCGAGCTCTTCGGCCACGAGAAGGGGGCCTTCACCGGGGCCGTGGACACCCGGAAGGGCTTTTTCGAGCTGGCCGCCGGGGGAACGATCTTCCTGGACGAGATCGGAGAGATGCCCCTCTCCACCCAGACGAAGCTCCTCCGGGTCCTGGAGCAGCGGGAGTTCCTCCGGGTGGGCGGCGAGGAGCCGATCCGGGTCGACGTCCGGATCATCACGGCCACCAACCAGAATCTCCGCCAGCTCGTCCAGGTCGGGGACTTCCGACGGGACCTCTACTACCGGCTCAACGTGCTCCACATCGAGCTGCCGCCCCTCCGGGAGCGGACCGAGGACATTCCGCTTCTGGTGGACGCCTTCATCGAGGAGATCAGCGAGAGCCACGACCGGAGCTTCGCCGGCATCTCCGCCGAAGCCATGGAGATCCTGAAGCGCTACCACTGGCCCGGAAACGTGCGGGAGCTCCGGAACCTGGTGGAGTCCATGGTGGTCCTCTCGCCGGGCCAGGAGATCGGCCCCGAGGACATCCCGGACGAGATCCGGCACCCGGAGCGGGAGAGCTCGCTGCTGCCGGCGCCCATGGCCCGAAGGGCCGCCCGGTCGCGGGGCGGGGAAGAGGACGAGAACCGCCCGGGGCGGGACGCACCGCCCCGGGAAGGGGAAGGAGCCGCCCAGACGTACCGGCCCCAGCTCGAGTTCATCTTCCGGACCCTCATGGAGCTCCGGATGGACATGGACGACCTCCGGAAGGAGTTCGAGGCCTACAAGGAGGACGCCGGCGAGATCCTGGACGCCGGCCGGGCCGTGCCCCTGGAGTCCGGGAGCGGCCGGTACGAGATCGAGGTCACGGGGTCCCGGAGCGAGGAGGACGAGCCTCACGTCCGGGTCCTGGAGGGTCCCGGCGCCGGCGGGGAGGTGCCCCGGGCCGAGATCGCCGACGAGGGAGAGCGGGCGGAGGAGACCGCCGGGAAGGGCGCCGGTGCGCCCGGTGGCGAATCCGGAGCGGAGAGCGAGGTCCCCGGCGACGGCCAGGTGGTCTACCGCCCCGGGATGACGATGGACGACCTCGAGCGGGAAGCGATCGTCGCCGCCCTCGAGGAGGTCGACGGCAACCGCCGGAAGGCCGCCGAGAGCCTGGGGATCGGTGAGCGGACGCTCTACAGGAAGATCCGCAAGTACGAGCTGGACGTGTAGG
>CAZMPV010000179.1:0-2199 GCA_964567985.1 uncultured Gemmatimonadaceae bacterium | reverse complement strand
ATCGGTGAGCGGACGCTCTACAGGAAGATCCGCAAGTACGAGCTGGACGTGTAGGCCTCCCGCTTCGCCCTTACGGCCGGAAGGCCGTGTCCGACCGGGCCCGGGCCCGGACCCGGGCGCGCTCGGCCTGGAGGGTCTGGAGGATCCGGTCCCAGCCGCCCCGCCTCGAGTCCCGGTACTCCACGGCCATCTCCTGCTCCAGGTCGATGCCGGGCCCGTAGGCGTAGACCGCCATCTCCGTGTCTTCCTGGCTCAGGCGCTGGACCCCCCATGCGGGGGTGACGGGCCGGATCGCCCGGGGCCTCAGGCGGAGCCCCCGGTTCACCAGGTGGACGTCCTCGGGCTGGAAGGGGATGTTCTGCTGGTAGCTGAAGAAGGAGACCAGGAAGAGGTCCGGGTTCTCGACCCCGCTCTGCCGGGCCAGGGCCGGGCCGTGGGACCGCCTGAGCCCGGCCAGCCGCTTGTAGGTGTCGGGGGCGGTCAGCCGGATGACCCACTCCGCCAGGGGCGTGACCTTGATCAGGAGGTCCCCGTGCCGGAGCTGGAGGGTGACCTCGTCCTGACGCAGGGTCCCGTGCCCCGGCGCCACGAGCTCGGCGGTGTCGTCCGGCGCCGAGGAGGCTCCGGACTCCGGGCCCGGCGGGCCGGAGTCGCCGCCGGGAGGCGCGCAGCCGGTGGCGAGGAGGAGCGCCGCCACGAGGGCGACGGGTGGCCGCCCGGCTCTCATCTCTCACTCCCCCGGGCCGAGAGGAGGGCGTCCAGGGCCTGGAGCAGCTCGGCGCGCCCCTCGCCGGTCTTGGACGAGAAGGGGAGGATCTGCTCCGCATCGAGCTCCAGCTTCCCGGCAGCGTCGGTCACGGCGCCCGCCCGCTCGGAGCGCTTGAGCTTGTCCATCTTCGTCAGCGCCACGAGGGTCGGGATCTCCAGGCCTGCCAGGTAGGCGATCATCTGCTCGTCCAGGCCCGTGGGGTCGTGGCGGGCGTCCACCAGGTGGACCACGCCCGCCAGGGCCTGCTCCCGCTCCAGGTAGCCCTCGATCAGGTCCTTCCACGTCTCCCGGACCGAGTCCGGGACCTGGGCGTACCCGAAGCCCGGCAGGTCCACCAGGTAGAAGCGGTCGTTGACCCGGTAGAAGTTCAGGGTCTGGGTCTTGCCCGGGCTCGACGAGACGTGGGCGATCCGGGAGCGGGTCCGGCGCAGAAGGGTGTTGATGAGCGACGACTTGCCCACGTTCGAGCGCCCGGAGAACGCGACCTGGGGCAGGTCGTCCGGGACGTCCTGGGTCAGGTCCCCGATCGACCCCGAGAACTCCACGCTCCGGATCTTCACGACGCCGCCGGGGGCTGGAGACATTCCGCGGTCACTGCGAGATCTGGATCCCGGGATCCGCGCCCCCTTCCAGGGCGTCCCGGGGGGGACGGGCCGAGGCGTCCGGCATGCGCCGGAGCGCCTCGGTCAGCACCTCGTCCATGGTGGAGACCGGAACGAACTCCAGGCCGTCCCGGACCTCGTCGGGCAGCAGCTCCAGCCGGCTCTCGCTATCCCGGGGGATGATCACCCGGGTGACGCCGCTCCGGAGCGCCGCCACGGCCTTCTCCTTGATGCCCCCCACCCCCAGGACCCGGCCCCGGAGGGTGATCTCGCCGGTCATGGCCACGTCGCTCCGGGTCGGCGTGCCGGTCAGCGCCGAGATCAAAGCCACGGCGATGGTGATGCCGGCCGACGGCCCGTCCTTCGGGGTGGCGCCCTCGGGGATGTGGATGTGGAGGTCCACCTTCTCGTGGAAGTCCGCCTCCAGTCCCAGGCGCCGGGCCCGGGAGCGGGCGTAGGTGACGGCGGCGAAGGCCGACTCCTTCATGATGTCCCCCAGGGCCCCGGTCAGCCGGGTCTGGCCCGAGCCCGGAACCACGGCGACCTCGACGTCCAGGACCTCGCCCCCGGCCGGCGTCCATGCCAGGCCGTTGGCGATGCCGGTCCGCTCCTCGTCGTCCTCCCGGCTCGGCGGGAGGTACGGGGCGGGGCCCAGCAGGTCCTGGAGGCCGTCGGCCTCCACCCGGACCGGCCGCTCCGGATCCAGCTCCCCGTCGGTCAGGCGGCGGGCCACCTTCCGGGCGATCCGGCCCATCTGACGGTCCAGCTCCCGGACGCCGGCCTCCCGGGTGTAGGTGTGGATGATCCGGGCCAGGGCCTCGTCGTCGA
>CAZMPV010000178.1:0-6286 GCA_964567985.1 uncultured Gemmatimonadaceae bacterium | reverse complement strand
CCCGACGCCTCCGTGTCCGCGAGCCGGAGACTGCCGGCCCGGACGGTGACCGCCGACCCCACCCGGCGGATCTCCCCGGTGAGTCCGGTCACCCGCACCGGCTCCCGCATCGCCTCGGCGACCAGGGAGAGCGAGCTGACCTCCGCGGCCTCTCCTTCCAGCCCGGGCTCGTCCACGGCGACCCGGGGCAGCTCGGCCCGGACCTCCCGGACGCTGTACCGCCGGAGCCGGCCGCCGTCCGGCGCCTCCGCCGTGAAGGCCGTCGCGTCGACCTCCGCCGAATCCGGGATCGGCAGGAGGACGTCCACCGCGCCGCCCTCGATCCGCACGTCCAGGAAGACGATCCGTCCCCCGGCTCCGGGCCGGGCCCGGGGACGGGTCGTGTCGGGAGCCGGCGGCCCGGGGGGGAAGATCCGGTCCACGTTCAGCTCGGCCTGGCCCGGAAGCCGCTCCACCACGACCCGGGGATTCCAGAGCCGGACGTCCCGGAAGACGAAGTTCCCGGCCAGGAAGCTCGACGCCGCGTAGCGGGCCCGGATGGAGTCGGCCCGGACGAAGGGACGGCCGTCCGGGCCCCGGAGCTCGACCCCCCGGAGGGTGGCGCCCCCCAGGAGATCCGTGGTGGACGCACTCTCCACCCGAAGGGTGCCCTGGATGCGGTCCTCCAGGAACGTGGCCCCGCGCTGGACCACGAAGGTGGCCCCCGCATCCGTCCGGGTGAGCACCAGGAAGGCGCCACCCAGGACGACGACCGGGACCGCCGCGATCCAGAGAGCCCAGCGGGCCAGGCGGGCGAAGCGGGCCATGGTCAGAAGGCCTGCCCGATGCTGAAGTGGAGCTGGAAGCGGCCCAGGGAGAAGGGGTCGTCGTCCTCGTAGAGCTTTCGTGGCTCGAGGAGCGCCAGCTCGTCGGTGAGGACCCAGGGGACCTGACAGCGCGCATCCGCCCCCGATCCCTCCGTCACCAGGCAGTCCGACGGCCGGTCGCCCCCATCGGGGTCGAAGGGCCGGAGCTGAGAAGTGACCACCCGGAGGGGCTCTCCGGACCGGAGCTGGTAGCCCACGTCGACCCGCACCGGGCCGATCGGTGTCGCGTACCGGACGCCGAGTCCCGGGGTGAAGCGGAGGTCGCCCAGGTGGATCTCGCTGGGCTCGTCCCAGACCTGTCCGAAGTCCATGAAGACCGCCCCCTCGATCCGGGGACCGAGGAAGGGAAAGCGGAGCTCCAGGCTCCCTTCCAGGAGCTGGCTCCCGCCGGTGGGCCGGGGCGTGAAGCGGTCGTCGTCCAGGCCGCCGGCGTCGCAGCTTCGATCGTGGATCGCCGCCGGAGCGCAGACCTCCTCCTGGATCAGCCTCCGAACGGGGATCGAGAGCACCCGAGGTCCGAGCTGGTTCTGGGCAAAGCCCCGGACGCTGTTCGAGCCTCCGCCGAAGAATCGCTTCTGGGGATGCACGACCTCCAACCGGCCGACGCCCTCCAGGGCTTCGCCGAAGGGCCGGGGGCTCACCCAACCGCCGCGTAGCCGGGCCGCCGCCACCCATCCCCGGGTGACCTCGGTGTACCACCTCGTCTCGGCGACGGCCCGGTTGTAGGAGAAGTCGGCGCCCGTGTACCGGGAGGCGTGCTCCAGCTCCACCTGGACGGTGTAGCCCCGGGTGGGGTTGAGCACGCCGTTGCTACGGTCCCGGGTCAAGGAGAGGATCAGGGGCGAGAGCCAGTTCGGGGCCTGGAGCGCGTCGATGTCGTCGGGGTCGCAGACGAGGAAGCTGGTGCAGAAGAAGATCTCCGCCGCGTCCAGGGTGGAGAGCTCCGGTCGGAAGGCGATCCCGACGGTCGTGTTGCCGCCCAGGTTCCGGGTCAGCCCGACGTTGAATCCCAGGGCCTTCCGGACGAAGATGTCCTTCAGGCTCTGGCGCTCGGCGAAGACGCCGCCGGAGAGCGAGTTCCGGGGCGAGAAGACCCAGGGCTGGGAGAAGTCGGCCGACGCCAGCCAGTTGAGCTCGCCGAACTCCCCGGACCCGCTCTCGTTGCAGACCGTCTGGTTCAGGGACGGAGCCAGGATGTTGGAGATCCGGCCCCGGATCTGGAGGCGTCGGGCCCCGCCGAAGAAGTTCCGGCTCGACCAGCGTGTCTCGGCGTTGACGCAGTCCCCGTTGTTCCACCCCGCGCCGGCCCGGACCCGGTGCACGTCGCCCTCGTTGACCTGGATCTGGAGGGGGACCACGCTGTCGGGCCGGTGGTCGAGGAGCGACCGGATCTCGGCGTGCCGGAAGATCTCCAGGTTGTAGAGGCTCCGCTGGGCCTCGTAGATCTGGTTTTGACGGTAGACGTCCCCCTCCCTGAAGGGGAGCATCTGCCGAACCACGGTCTCGGAGACCTCGTCGTTGCCGACGACGGTCAGGGCCCCGAACCGGGCGCGACGTCCGGGAAACACGTCGAAGGTGACCCGGGCGGAGTACGGGCTCTCGGCCGGAACGAAGTAGTTCTGCAGGACCTCGGCGTGGGCGTAGCCCCGGTTCTGCAGCCGGGTGATCAGGGAGTCCCTGGTGGCGTCCAGGAGGACCCCGCTCAACGGAGCTCCCACTTCGATGGGGAGGCTCTCCGCGACCCCCTCTTCGGGGAAGCCCGCCAACCCCACGACGCCCAGGGAATCCACCACCACCGGCCGGCCTTCCTCGACGTGGAAGGTGATCCGCACCTCGTCCTCGGCGGGACGAACCGTCGTGGTGTCGACGCTCGCCTCCCGGAAGCCGCGCTGATAGTAGAAGAGGCGGATCCGGAGGAGGTCCCGGGAGAGGGTCCGGGGATTCAGGTACGCCTGCTCCTGGGCCCAGTCGGCGTCGGCCCAGCAGAAGGGCTGAAAGATCGCCGAGCGGCATTCCGTCTGGCGGGTCACGATGGCCCGGGCCAGGGCCCGGTCGCTGAAGCTCCGGTTGCCCTCGAAGTCGATCCGGGTCACCTCGGGGGGATTCGCGGAGCGGACCTGGGCGGCCGCCGGACCGGCGCCGACGACCGGGCAGAGCACGAGGATCGCCACGACCACCCCGGCCACGGCCTTCCGCAGCCCCGGGATTCGGGGGCGCGTCATTCCGCCTCCGGCGGCTGGCCGCTCTTCCGGGGGCGCGGCGGCTCCTCCAGGGGCTCCCGGGCCAGGAGCGTGCGAACCACGTAGAACGTCATCGCGCCGGTCACGGCGGCCGCGCCCGCCGCCAGGGCCGCGGCGGCGAGGCGCTCCCGGAGCGTCGGCTCCCTTCGTCGGAAGTACCGGCTCATGGTTCTCCGCCCTCGGGCGTCGGCTCGACCACCGGTTCCGCCGTCCGGTCGGCCGGGGGGCCGTCTCCGCTCTCGTGGCCCAGGTCGTCGGCGTTGAAGAGGAGCCCGCCCCGCACGGGATCCCGGGGGAAGAACCTGTCCTCGCGCCGGGGGAAGGCGTGCATGCTGAAGGGGGCGAAGCTCGCCAGCTCCTCGAAGTACATGTAGTGGCTGATCTCCAGGTGGTCCTCCGCCATCCGGATCACGTTGAAGCTGTTCTTGGCGGACTCCCTGGCCCGCCCGCGATGGGAGGTCGTCGTCCCGCTCTGGACCACCACGATGCCGTGCTCCTGGTCCTGGCCGGGATAGACGTCCAGGGAGTTGCCGATGTACGCCCGGTGAAGGTGGCCCCCCAGGATCATCTCCACGCCCATCCGGTTGCAGGCGTCCAGGATCTCCCGGGCCCGGGGCAGGAAGGTGTCCCCCTCGTAGTCCGGAGCCGGCGCCAGGTGGTGGTGAGCCACCAGAATCCGGGCGTCGTCGGCGGGGGCGTCGTCGAAGGCTCGCTGGGCGAACTCGAGCTGGTCGCCGTCGATGCGTCCGTTCACGATCGCCCGTCGGGGGGCCGCCGAGTTCAGCGCCACGATCACCAGCCCGTCGATCCGGGTCACCGTGTCCAGGTGGGGCGAGATGTAGTGCTTCCAGTTCCGGAAGGGCGTGAAGGCCCGCTCCAGGATTCGGTAGAGCGGCACGTCGTGGTTCCCCGGCGTGACCACCTGGGGGACGTTGGGCAGCCGCTCCAGGAAGGCCCGGGCCCGCTCGTACTCCCGGGGCTTGGCGCGCTGGGTCAGGTCCCCGGAGACGACCACCAGGTCCGGCCCCACCGCGTGGGCCGCCTCCAGGAACGCTTCGCCGGCCTCGGGTCGATAGGGTCGGCCGAAGTGGAGGTCGGAGGCGTGGACCAGGGTGATCACGGCTCGTCAGGCCTCGGCGGGCTCCGGTCCCGCCGTCTTCCCCGACTCCCAGAGGCGAGCCATTCCCCAGATCCCGACCGCCACCAGGGCCACGCTGATGAGCTGGGCCAGGCTGAGGGGGCCGAAGAGACGGTCGTCCTTCACCCGGACGATCTCGACCACGAAGCGCTCCACGCCGGCCAGGGCCAACCAGAGCATGAAGAGCCATCCCGCACGATGGGCGTGCCTGCGGATCCGCCAGAGGAAGGCGAAGATCAGGACCGACATGCCGATCTCGTAGAGCTGGGTCGGGTGGACCGGGACCACCTGTCCGAACTGCTCCACCAGCGCAGGATCCACCTGGATCCCGAAGGTCCGCTCCATGGCGTCCACCCGGGTGGGCGGGGTGCCCCGGGGAAAGGTCATCCCCACCCACGAGTCGGTGGGCCGGCCGTAGTCGTCGCCCACCAGGAAGCACCCCACCCGTCCCACCGCGTACGCCAGGGCCAGGGCGGGAGCCGTGGCGTCGGCGAGCTTCGGCACGGGGAGGTCGAGCTTCCTGATCTGCCAGACGACCAGCGCGGTCCCCCCGAGGAAGCCGCCGTACCAGACCATGCCGCCCCGGGAGAAGATCATTCCGACGGGGTCGCGAAGGGTCCAGTCCCAGTGGAGGAGGACGTAGTACAGCTTGGCACCCAGGAGCCCGCCCAGGACCGCCATGAAGAGGAAGTCCCACCCGTACGCCGGATCGATCCCCATCCGCTCCATCTCCGAGCGCTGGACGTAGGAGGCCGTGAGGAACGCAGCGAGCATCATCACCCCGAAGGAGGTGATCGGCTCGCCCCCCAGGAGGGGGATCCATTCGGGCAGGCGGAAGAGGACCGGAAGCACGGAGTCGTTACCTCGCTGTGAGGGCGTCTAGAATTCTCTGGTGAAGCCTCATGCGCCGCCGCCGGAGACCGGCGCAGCCGCCTCCCGCCGGCGGAGCCCCGGAAAGGGCAGATCGGCACGAGCCTCGAGGTCCAGGTCGGCGGCGTCTCCCCGCTGGAGACGGAAGAGGCCGGCCCGGGCCACCATCGCGCCGTTGTCCAGCGACAGGCGGGGCGACGCGCGGAAGAGCCGGCCGTCGGGGCCCAGCCGGGCGAGGACTTCGTCCCGCAGTCGGCCGTTTGCCGAGACGCCGCCGCCGAGGAGCGCCCGGCGACATCCGGTCTCCTCCACCGCCCGCATCGTCTTCGCCGCGAGCACGTCCACGACGGCGTCCTGGAACGCGGCCGCCACGTCGGCCCGGGACTCCTCCAGGCGTCCCTCCTCCTCGAGCTTCCGGACCCGTGCGCCCACGGCGGTCTTCAGCCCGCTGAACGAGAAGTCGAAGTAGGCGGCCTCCTCCCTGTGCTGCCCGCCGTGGAGCATAGGGCGAGGCAGCTCCACCGCGTCGGGATCCCCTTCCCGGGCCAGCCGCTCCACGGCCGGCCCCCCGGGATACGGGAGCCCCAGGAGCTTGGCGACCTTGTCGAAGGCCTCCCCCGCCGCGTCGTCCCGGGTCCGGCCCAGGAGCCGGTAGTCGCCCCAGGCCTCGGCGTGGAGCAGGAGGGTGTGCCCTCCCGAGACCAGGAGCGCCACGAAGGGCGGTTCGGCCTCCGGATCTTCGAGGAGGGGCCCGAAGAGGTGGGCCTCCATGTGGTGGACGCCCACCAGCGGCAGGTCGAGGCCGAAGGCGAGCGCCTTGGCCCAGGAGACGCCGACCAGGAGCGCGCCGATCAGCCCGGGACCGGCGGTGACGGCCACCGCGTCCAGGTCGGTCGCCGCAACGCCGGCACGCCCCAGGGCTCCGTTCACCACGTCGTCCACCTTCTGCAGGTGGGCCCGGGCCGCCAGCTCGGGAACCACGCCCCCGTACACCTCGTGCTCGTCCTGGGAGAGGATGACGTGGCCGAGGATCTCCCGTGGCGCCCGGAGCACGGCCGCCGACGTCTCGTCGCAGCTCGTCTCCAGCCCCAGGACCAGCGCCCCGCTCACGGGACGGTCCCGGGCGGTCCGATGGCGAGGACCGAGTCCTGGGCCGGACGGGCCCGGACCAG
>CAZMPV010000177.1:0-6315 GCA_964567985.1 uncultured Gemmatimonadaceae bacterium | reverse complement strand
CGCCCGGAATTGCTTCGCCGCGCGCCGTCGGGTTACTTTCGCAGCGCCAATCCGGGGTCGAGCCCCCGACGCACGACCCCCGGGGTTCGCCGCCTCCAAATGACCATGAACCGCCCGGGTCTCCAGCGCACTCCATGACATCCGACCCCACCGGCATCCAGCCCTTCGACCCGGAATCCGGGACCGTGCCCCCGGGCCTCGTCGAGCTGTCGGGGACCGTGGAGGGGAGGCTCGTCGTCCTCGCCGTCACGCCCGACGCCGATCCGGAGTGGGCCGCCCGCTCCGGCGTGGAGCTCGCGCGCTCGTGGGCCGGGAGAGTATCCCGGCTCTTCGTCATGGATCTGGGCCTGGCCGGCCCGAGCCTCCATCGGCCCCTCGACCTTCCGAACGAGGAGGGGACGGCCGACATCTTCCTCTACGGCTCGTCCGTCCAGCGGGTCGCCCGCCCGGCCGACGGAGGAGCGTTCTACTTCGCCTCCGCCGGCACTCCCACGGCCGATCCCGAGACCGTCCTGACCCACGAGCGCTGGCCCGCGCTCTTGAAGGGCTTCCGGGACGCCTCCGCGACCGTGGCCCTCTTCCTTCCCCTGCAGACGCCGGGCGCGTCCAGCGTCCTCGAGCGGGCCGATCTCGTGCTTCTGCTGGGCGCGGACGACGGGGCGGGCGTCGAAGCCGTCGCCGGCGGCGGGGTGCAGGTCGAGGCGGTCGTCACCCCGCCGCCGGCAGCTCCCGCGGAGATCGAGGAGGAGCCGCCGGAGGAAGTCGTGGCCGAGGACGTCGCCGGGGAGGCGCCGGGGGGAGCCGAGGAGGCCGGTGCAGCCGTGGACATCGGCGAGCTGGCCCCGGAGGACGAGCCGGGCGAGGTGGTGGATATCGGCGAGCTGGCTCCCGAGACGGAGCCCGGAGAGGTCGTGGACATCGACGATCTGGCGCCCGAAGAGGAGCCGGCCGCGGTCGCGGGCGCCGAAGAACCGGCTCCGGAAGAGACCGAGGTGCCGGTGATGGACGTCGGGGAGCTCGCGCCGGACGAGGAGCCCGCCGAGGACGTAGAGGAGGCCATGGAGGAGGCGGCGTCGGCGGCGGACGTCGAGTGGGAGGCCGAGCCGACCCTGGATGAGGCGGAAGAGCCCCTCGAGGCCGAGGAAGAGGAGCTCGCCGGGGTCGAGGCCGAGCTGGAGGAGGACGAGGTCCACGAGGCGGAAGAGGAGCTGGAGTTCGAAGAGCCCTTCGAGGGGAGCGGCTCGGCCGAAGAGGAGGAAGAGGTCGAGGAGGGGGGAGAGGAGCTGGACTTCGGGGAGCCCTTCGAGCCCGCCGGCGCGATGGAGGAGGAGGACGAGCCCGAGGAGGAGCTCGACTTCGACGAGCCCGCAGGGCCGGACGAGTCCGCCGAAAACCGAGTGGAGGAGGCCGAAGAAGAGGAGGAGGTGGGCGGCTTCGATCTCGGCTCTTTCGACACCCTGGCCGGGGCGGACGAGGAGGACGAAGCCGGAGAGGAAGGGGAAGAAGAGATCCAGATCCGCTCCGACTTCGGAGAAGATCAGGAAGAGGAGCAAGAAGGAGAGCCTTCGGCCGAAGACGAGGGAGACCTCGAGCTTGCGGGTCCCGCCGACGAGGCTCTGGCCGCGGGCGACGAAGGCGACGACGAGGCCGCCCCCGGCCCGGAAGACGGAGACGAGTTCGACTTCGGCGGCTTTTCCGGAGAGGTGGAGCTCGACGAGGAAGAAGAAGAGGTGGAGGAGGACGAGGAGGTGGAGGCCGTCGGCGTCGGGCCGGATGCAGACGACGCGCCTGCCGGACCGGCGGAGGAGCCGGAACCGGACTTCGGAGACGACCTGGTCACGGGACCCGACTTCGGGCAGGGCGCGACCGACGAATGGGACGATTCGTCCGGCGACTCCGAAGAAGGCGAGGGCGACGTACCTCACCCCTCCGAGGCCGGCGTGGGCGAAGGCCTGGAAGCCGAGACCCGTGGCCCGTCCGGGGCGGACGAGAGAGGCGAGCCCGGAGCGGAGGAGGAAGGGGCCGCCGAGGAGGACGAGGAAGGCGCGGCCCCGGAGCGGCCGTCACCCGCCCCGTCCCGATCGATCGTCGGTCGGTTGGTCCGACTCCTGGCCGTGGCCGTGGTCTTCGCCGGGGCCGCCCTGGCGGCCCACTGGTTCGGCGTCGTCCAGATTCCCGGGGCCGACGCCCTGATCGCCCGGGTCCTGGGCCCGGCGGCCACGGGAAGCGTTCCCGAAGTGGTGACCACCGACCCACAGCCCGAGACCCCGGTCCTCGGCTACTCCCTCGCCCTGGACGCCCTCCGGGATCAGGGAGCGGCCACGGAGGTGGCGGACGCCTGGCAGGAGTCGTACGACGACTTTCTCTTCGTGGTCGCCCCCGTGCAGGTCGACGGGGAGATCTTCTACCGTCTCTTCGCCGGGCCGGCCCGCTCCTCCGGTGAGGCCGAGGAGCTCCGGAGCGCCCTCTCCGAGATCCTCACCCGGGAGGATCCGTCGAGCTGGGTCGTGCGCCCGACCCCGCTGGCGTTCCTGATCTCCGAGCACGACTCCCGCGGCGCGGCGACGGGCCGGGTGGTGGAGCTGACCGGAGCGGAGATTCCCGCCTACGTCCTCCGGGTCACCTATCCCGGGGATACCGTGCGCTACAGGGTCTACGTCGGGGCCTACGAGAGCGGGGAGGAGGCCCGAGCCATGGACGGGATCCTCTCGGCGGCCGGCTACGACGACGCGCGCTTCACCGAGCGGCGAGGAACCCTGCCCGAATGAAGCTGACCGGCCTCCATCTCCACGGCTTCAAGTCCTTCGCAGACCCCACCGACATCGACTTCCACGAGGGCGTGACCGCCATCGTGGGGCCCAACGGCTGCGGCAAGTCGAACATCAGCGACGCGATCCGCTGGGTCCTGGGCGAGCAGCGGCCCACGGCGATCCGGGGCTCGAAGATGGAGGAGGCCATCTTCCAGGGCTCCATCAACCGGCGACCGGTGAACCGGGGCTCGGTCCGGATGACCGTCTCGAACGAGGACGGGGCGCTGCCGGTGCCCTTCGAGGAGGTCGAGATCGGGCGGACGGTCTACCGGGACGGCGGGAGCGACTACTTCATCAACCGCTCGGCGTGCCGCCTCAAGGACGTGGTGGACCTCTGCCGGGACACGGGCCTCGGCGCCAACGCCTACTCGGTCATCGAGAACCGGATGATCGACGCGATCCTCTCCGACCGGGCCGACGAGCGGCGCGGCCTCTTCGAGGAGGCCTCGGGGATCGGCAAGTACAAGGACCGCCGGAAGTCGGCCATGCGGCGGCTCGAGCGGGCCGAATCCGACCTGGAGCGCCTGGAGGACCTGATCGGGGAGGTGGAGCGGAAGGTCCGCTCCCTGGCCCGGCAGAAGGGCAAGGCCCAGAAGTACCAGGAGCTCCGCACACGCCGGCTCTCGGTCGAGGTGGCGGTCGTCCGGAACGACCTCGAGCGGATGACGTCGCGCCTCGAGGAGGTCGACGCGGCCCTGGACCGGGACGAGGAGACGGGCGAGGGCGTCGTCGCCGAGCTCCGGGCGGCGGAGGCCCGCCACGAGGAGCTCCGGCTGCGACAGGTCGAGGCAGAGAAGGAGCGCTCCGCGGCCGCTTCCCGACTGGACGAGATCCGCACCGAGCTCTCCCGCTGGGAGCGGGACCTGGCCGTGGCCGACGAGCGGGCGGGCTACGCCGAGCGCCGCCTCGGCCAGATCGACGAGGAGCGCGCCGAAGCCCGGGAGCGGGCGGCGGAGCTCGGGCGCCGGGAAGACGAGCTCGAGGGCGAGCGGGAGGAGAAGGCCGGCGAGCTCGAGCGTCTCCGGGAGCGCCTCGAGGAGCAGCGGGCGGAGGCGAGTCGGGTGCGGGAACGGCTCCAGGAGGCCCGGAGCGCCGTCGAGGCGGTGGAGACCAGGGAGCGGGAGCTCGCCCGGCGGGGAGCCCAGCTCGAGGGCGACGCCGAGTCCGCCGAAGCCCAGGCCTCCGAGCTCGAGCGCAGGCAGGAGCAGCTCGAGGACGAGCTGGACGAGGCCCACGACACGCTCTCGGAGCTCGAGTCCCAGGGAGACCTCTTCTCGGACCGGGTCGAGGTGCTGGCCGGCGAGGTCGAGGACGCCCGGGCCCGGGTCGAGGAGCTGAAGGAGGAGCTGGCCGACGTCCGCGGCCACCTCGAGGAGCTCCGGACGCGGGAGATGGAGGCCGCAGACCGGGCGAGCAACCTCCGGGCCCAGCTCTCCGCCCTGGAGGAGATGGAGCGGAACCGAGAGGGCGTTGAACCGGTGATCAAGAATCTTCTTGAACAGGGGTTCGACGGAGTCCTCGGAACGGTGACCGACTTCGTCTCGGCGCCGCCGGAGACCGCCCGGGCCGTGGAGCGCTACCTGGGTCCCCTGGCCCGGGGCGTGATCGTCCGGGACGCCGAGGTGGTGGACCGGGTCCGCCGCTGGTTCTCCGACGGCTGGAGCGACGGGGGCGGCCTGGTGCTGCTTCCCATGGACCGTGCGCCCGACGCTGCCGCCGACGGCTCGCTCCTGGAGGCCGTCGAGACCGGGGGCGAGGGTGCGCCGTGGGTCCGGGCGCTCCTCGCGGGCGTGGACCTGGTGGAGGAGGACGAGCTCGTGCCGCCGGGGCGCTCCGAGCGGGAGCGGCTCGCACCCTCCGGCGCGGTGGTGGACGCCCGGGGCGTCGTCCGCCTGGGCAACCCGGCGGGAACGACGGGCGTCCTCGAGCGCCGGGGCCGGATCGAATCCCTGGCCGAGGAGACCGAGAAAGCTCGGGCCCGGGCGGAAGACGCCCGGACGGAGCGGGAAGAGGCCCGGGCCGAGGCCCAGCGGATCGAGGCGGAGCTGGAAGACGCCCGCGAGGCCCTCCGGGAGGCCGAGGACCGGCACCGGGAGGCCACGGCCGAGGCGGCGGCCCGGGTCGATCAGCAGGAGCGGATGGACCGGCGGAAGGACGAGCTGGTGCGCCAGGTGGAGGGCGCCAAGGCTGCCCGCTCCCGGGCCCTGGAGCGGGCGCGGACCGCCCGGGAGGACCGGGAGGCGCTGAAGGCCGAGGAGGAAGGGCTCCAGGAGCGCCGCCAGGAGGCCCGGTCCGAGCTCGACCGGGTCCAGGAGGAGTGGGAGGAGGTCCGCTCCAGGGAGTCCGAGCTCGCGGTGCAGGTGACCCGCCTCGAGGGGGAGGTCGGGCGGCTGGACGAGCGCCTCGACGACATCCGACGCTCCCGAGCGTCGGCCAGGGAGCGGATCGAGGCCCTGGACGCCGAAGAGGAGAGCCTGCGGGACGAGCTCGAGGAAGCCCGGGCCCTCCGGAGGGAGGGCGAGGAGGCCACCGAGGACCTCTTCGACGACCGGGACGAGGCCGAGGAGGTCCTGAGGAAGAAGGACCGGGCCCTCAACGAGGTGGCCGAGGCCATGGAGGAGGCGGAGAAGCGGGTCCGGAAGGCCCGGGCCGCCGAGCGTGAAGCTTCGGACGAGCGGCATCGCCTGGAGCTGGAGCGGCAGGAGCTGGAGGGCCGGATCGGACGGATCCAGGACCGGCTCGAGGGAGAGTGGGGACGCCCCCTCGAGCAGCTCATGGAGGAGGCCGAGCCGGTGGAGGGGGAGCCCGAGGAGCTGAAGGAGGAGCTCCGGGAGATCGTCCGACAGCTCGAGGCGATCGGCCCGGTCAACATGCTCGCCGTCGAGGAGCACGAGGAGGAGAGCGCCCGGCTCGACTTCCTCCGGAGCCAGCGCGACGACCTCGTCGAAGCCCGGGACGACCTCCGGCAGGCGATCAAGGAGATCAACGAGACGGCGACGACCCTCTTCATGCAGACCTTCGAGAAGGCCCGGGAGAACTTCCAGGACACCTTTCAGCGGCTCTTCCAGGGAGGCGAGGCCGACCTCTGGCTGGAGGAGCCCGACGACCCCCTGGAGTCCACCGTGGAGATCCACGCCTCGCCCCGGGGGAAGAAGACCCAGCGCATCGACCTCCTCTCGGGGGGCGAGCGGGCCCTGACCGCCCTGTCGCTCCTCTTCGGGATCTACCTGGTGAAGCCGAGTCCCTTCTGCGTCCTCGACGAGGTGGACGCGCCCCTGGACGAGAACAACATCGGGCGCTTCATTCGGCTGCTGCAGGAGTTCAAGGAGGACACCCAGTTCGTGGTCATCACCCACAACCCGCGGACCATCGAGGCGGCCGACTGGATCTACGGGGTGACGATGCAGGAGCCGGGCGTCTCCTCGGTCGTGGGCGTGGAGCTGGGCGACCTGCCCGCCGACCGCCTGGACCCCGAGGAGCTGGCCGCCGCGGCCGCCGCCCGGTG
>CAZMPV010000176.1:0-6320 GCA_964567985.1 uncultured Gemmatimonadaceae bacterium | reverse complement strand
GGCCTGGACATGATGACCCACTACTACGGGCTCTTCGAGTCCATGCTCACGGACCACCAGGTCCAGGCGTGGAGGCTCGACTACAACTACAACGACGAGCAGCACCGCTTCGGGCAGGTGGCCCACCTCTGGTACCAGTCGGCCGATCCCGGAAGCGAGCAGTGGAACGACCTGATCGACCGCTTCCTGGAGCTCGACTTCGCCATCGACCCGACGATGACGATCTACGAGGCCAGTCGGGACGTGATGCGGGCCCGGGAGGCCGAGTGGCACGACGAGTACACGCTGCCGAGCCTCTGGGAGTACTACCAGCCGAGCCGCCGGGCCCACGGCTCCTACTGGTTCTACTGGACCACCGAGCACGAGTACCACTGGACGAAGTTCTACCGGAAGTGGCAGCGCTTCCTCAACGACTTCAAGAACGCCGGCGGCACGGTGACCACCGGCTCCGACTCGGGCTTCATCTACAAGCTCTACGGCTTCGACTACATCCGGGAGCTGGAGCTGCTGAGGGAGGCCGGCTTCCACCCCTCGGAGGTCCTCCGGTCGGCCACGTACAACGGGGCCAAGGAGCTCCACGAACCCAGGGGCGTGCCCCCGGAGTTCGGCATCCTGCGCTCCGGCACGAAGGCCGACCTCGTGGTCGTGGAGGAGAATCCGCTGGAGAACCTGAAGGTCCTCTACGGCACCGGCGCGGCGAAGCTCGTGGACGGGGAGGTCACCCGGGTCGGGGGCGTGAAGTACACGATCAAGGACGGCGTCGTCTACGACGCCAGGCAGCTTCTCGCCGACGTCCGGGAGATGGTGGACCGGGCCGAAGCCGAGGCGACCACCGACGGCTCGAGCCCCGGGGGTTGAAGAAAGGTCGGTCGGGGTCCGTAGAGACCACGAACGCGGCAACGGAGAGAGGTTGCAGCCCGACATCGAGCGAGAGCTGATCCGCAAGTGCAGGGCGGGGGACACCCGCTTCTACGAGCCGATCGTCCGGGCCTACGAAAGTCCGGGCCTGCGGCTGGCCCTGGGGATGATGGGAAACCGGCACGACGCCGAGGACGCCCTCCAGGAAGCCTTCGTGAAGGCCTTCCGATCCCTGGACCGCTTCGACCCGGATCGGCCCTTCGGGCCGTGGTTCTTCCAGATCCTCCGGAACCAGTGCCGGGACGCCCTCCGGAGCCGGAGCTCCCGCTTCGACGCGGAAGCCCTGGACGAGCGCCTGGAAGAGCGGCCGGCCGGCTCGAGGGCGAGCCCGGAGCGGCGGCGACGGAAGTCGGCGGCTCACTCCATGGTGTGGCGGGCCCTGGGTCGGCTCAGCGACGAGCACCGGGAGGTTCTGGTGCTCAAGGAGCTGGAGGGGTTCCGCTACGCGGAGATCGCCACGATCCTCGACATCCCGGAGGGGACCGTCGCCAGCCGTCTATATCACGCCCGGGACGCCATGAAGGACGCGCTGTCGGAGATGGGTGTCGCATACGAGGACATCCCGTGAACGAGCCGCTCAGCAGGGAAGAGCTCATGCGGTACCTGGACGGCGAGCTTCCGCCGGCCGAGCGGGCCCGGGTCGAGGCGCGTCTCGAGGCGTCCACGGAGGCCCGCCGGGAGCTGGCCGTCTTCCGGGCCGTGAAGGAAGACCTCCAGGCGGTTCCCCTGCCCGGGCCGGGTGACGGGGACACGATCTGGGACCGGGTCGCCCGGGAGGTGGCCCGGCCGGCCGGCTGGCTCCTGGTCGCGCTGGGCACGGTGATCCTGTCCGTGTACGGCGCATACCTCTTCGCCACCTCCCAGGCGAACCCCCTGGAGAAGCTCGGCGCCGCGGCCGTCGGCGTCGGCATCCTCCTGCTCCTGGCCACCGTCATCTGGGAGCGCTACCGAGAGTGGGAGACCGACCCCTACCGGCACGTCCAGCGATGATCGTCACCACCCTATCCGAGATTCCGGGCCGGCGGATCGCCGAGCACCACGGCCTGGTCCGGGGAAACACCATCCGGGCCCGCCACCTGGGCCGGGACATCATGGCCGTACTCCGGAACGTGGCCGGGGGCGAGATCAGGGAGTACACGAAGATGATGGCCGAGGCCCGGGAGCAGTCCATCGACCGGATGGTCGAGGAGGCCGAAGCCCTGGGCGCCAACGCCGTCGTCTGCGTCCGCTTCGAGACCTCCATGCTGATGAAGGGAGCCGCCGAGATGATGTGCTACGGAACGGCGGTGACCGTGGACGAGCCGGGCGGCGCCTGACACGAGATTCTTGAACTTCGGCGCTCCGGGGATCATCTTCCGCACTCGGACGCCGTCGGCCCATCAGGAGAGATCCGTGGCCGTTCTCGCCCTCTATCAGCCGGACCCCCGGAGCCGAGCCCGTCTCCTGGACGCCCTCCGCGGCGACCACCGGGTGCTCTCCTGCCAGGCGTGGGGGCGGGTCCGGAAGCTGGCCCGGGAGGGCTGCCTGGACGGCTGCATCGTGGATCCCTACGGGACGTCCGAGGGAATGGACGTCTCCGATCTCCGGGGCTTCCGCCGCCGCTATCATCAGCTCGCGATCGTCATCTTCGCGGACTTCCGTGGACGGGAGCTCGACCTCTACGATCTCGGACGCATGGGCGTGGACGGAGTCATCCTCTCCCGGGACGAGAACTCCCACCGGGGCATCCGCGGGGTCGTCGATCAGGCCCTCTCGGCCTCTCTGGCCAGGCGGGTGGAGGAACGGCTGGAGGGACGGGTGCCGGCGCTCGGGCTGCGCTGCATCTCCTGGGCCGTGGAGCGGGCCGGGGAGTGCCCCCAGGTCTCGGACCTGGCGGAC
Organism: uncultured Gemmatimonadaceae bacterium; assembly: GCA_964567985.1. Lineage (GTDB taxonomy): Bacteria > Gemmatimonadota > Gemmatimonadetes > Longimicrobiales > Gaopeijiaceae > CAZMPV01. The sequence continues at coordinate 3,524 of CAZMPV010000176.1, read as the reverse complement.
CATCTGCGCACGTCTCCCCGGGCCCTGACCCGGGAGCTCCGGGGCATGGGCCTCCCGTCTCCCCGGCAGATCCTCCTCTGGGGACGGATCCTCCAGGCGGCCCGGATGCTGGGCGCGCCGGACACCACCGTGGAAGACGCGGCCTTCCATTTGGGTTACGCCACCGGGGCGTCCCTGGGCCGCGCCCTGAAGGACCAGGCGGGCTTCAGCCCCACGGAGCTCCAGGAGGCCGGGGGCGTGGACGCCGTCCTCGACATCTTCCTGGAGTCGGTCCTCGAGGGAGTCCGGAACGAGGACGCCCGTCAGGGCTGGTCCACCGCCGGCGTGCGCAGGGAGGTCCTCGGCTCCCTCCTCGGCCGCTGACCCCGGCGGACCCGACGTGACGGTGAGCCCCACTCATCCGAGGGGGAGCGCCCGACTCCGGGCGCTGGCCTGTCTCCTCTCCCTCCTGGCGCTCGGTTGCGCCACCACCCCCGACGGTCCCCGGGAGCCGGATCTGGACTCCAGGATCTCGGACGTCGTCGACGTCCCGCCCCTGGACCAGGTCCACTGGGGCATCCTGGCCGTGGACGCGGAGAGCGGCCGGCGGGTCTACGCCCGGAACGCGGCGAAGAAGTTCGTCCCGGCGTCGAACATGAAGCTGCTGACGACGTCGGTGGCCCTCACGATGCTCGGTCCCGACTTCCGCTTCGAGACCGCGCTGTGGGCCGCGGGTCCGGTGGACGACGAGGGGATCCTGGACGGCGATCTGGTCCTGGTGGGCACCGGCGATCCGACACTCTCGGACCGCTACCACGATTCCTTCGCCTCGCCCCTGGAAGCCCTGGCCGACTCGCTGCGGGCAGCAGGCGTACGTCGCGTCGACGGACGGCTCGTAGTGGACGCCAGCGCGTGGGACTCGACGGCGGTGCCCGGGTCCTGGATGGTCGCCAACCTGCCCTGGCGGTACGCGGCCACCGGCGGCCCCTTCGCCGTGGCCGAGGGCGAGCTCCACGTCGAGGTGACCGGGGGCGCGGACGTGGGAGACACGGCGTCCGTCTCGTGGTGGCCCCGGGGCGAGGGGGACTTCGTCGTCTCCCGGCTCGAGACCGTCGCGGCTGACAGCGGGATGGAGGTCCGACCCCGCTACCTCCCCGAGAGCCGCCGGCTGGAGCTCGAGGGGCGGGTGCCCCGGGGTGAGACCGACACCCTCCGGATCGCCGCCCGTTCGCCGGTCGTCCTCGCCGGCCACGTGCTCCGCAGGACCCTGGAGCGGTCCGGGATCGCCGTAGAAGGGGGACTGGAGATCGTCCGGCGTCCCGGGGAGCCCCTCTCCGGCGCCTGCGTCACCGGCGGCGTCACCCGGTGCGGCTCGGCGACGAAGGTCGCCGCCCTCTCTTCTCCGCCGCTGTCCGAGATCGTCCGGGGCATCCTGGAGCCGAGCCAGAACTGGATGACCGAGCAGCTCGTCCGGAGCCTGGGCGACCGCTACGGCTCCCGGGGCGGCTGGGACGAGGGGCTCGACGTCGTGGAGGACGTCCTCGTCCGGGTGGTCGGCGTGGACAGCCTGGACCTGAGCCTCCGGGACGGCTCCGGGCTCTCGGCCTACAACCTGGTGACCCCGCGGGCCGTGGTGCGGATCCTGGACTTCATGGCCCGCTCCGAGCACCGGGAGGTCTTCCGCCGGGCCCTGGCCGCCCCGGGGGAGGAGGGGAGCACCCTGGAGAGCCGCCTCGAGACCCTCGAGGGGTCGGTCCAGGCCAAGACGGGGACCATCAGCCACGTGAACGCCCTGAGCGGCTACCTGGAGCGGCCCGACGGCTCGCTCCTCTACTTCAGCGTCCTCACCAACGGCTCCGGGCTCCCCTCCGGGACGGTCCGGGACGGGATCGACCGGGTGGTGGAGGCACTCGCCGGCTTCTAGGGGCGTCTCCTACCCGCCGCCCTCCTCCAGCTCGGCCCGGGTCGCCCGATAGCCCTCCTCCAGGAAGTACTTGACCGAGTCGAAGTCGAAGGTGGCGTAGCCGTCCAGGCGTGGGCGGACGTAGAGGAGCGGGATGCCCTCCCACGCCTCCACAGCCTCCCGGCGGCGGGTCCCGGAGAGGATCGAGTAGACCCGCTGGTGGATCCCCACCAGCCCCTGCTCCACGACGTTCTCCGCCCGGACCGTCGGTCCGGCGCCCACGTCCACGGCCACCATACCGGTGGCCCCGGCGAGCTCCGCCCGGGCCAGGGGGAGGGCGTCCCGGGTGCCTCCGTCCACGAAGTACGCGTCGCCGATCCGGGCCGGCGGATAGAGCACCGGAAGCGCGGCCGACGCGTAGATCGCCTCGGCCGGCGGGATGTCGGTCCGGGCGCCGGGACCGAACCACTCGACTTCCCCGGTCGCCAGGTCCACCGCCGAGACCAGCACCGGGAAGGCCAGGGCGTCCCACTCGTTGACGGGGATCAGATTCTCGATGTACTCCCGGAGCCGCTCTCCCTGGAAGACGCTCTCCTGCTTGATGCCGTTGATCCAGACGGCCCGACGGTTGATGCGGACGATGTCGCTCCGCTCCAGCTCGAGAGCCCGGGGCACCAGCTCGTCCCATCCCATGCCCCCGGCCAGGCAGACGCCGACCAGGGCCCCGATGCTGACCCCCACGACGCCCCGGACCGCAACCCCGGCCTCCTCCAGCGCCTCCCACGCCCCGACGTGCGCCAGCCCCTTCATGCCCCCGCCCCCCAGGACCACCCAGGTCCGGTCGCCGAGCTCGTCCACGCCGGCGGCCGGCCCGGCCTCCGATCCACGGCCGGTCACCGGGAACCTCCGGAGGTGGAACGGAGGAGGGCCAGCGGGGTCTCACGGTGCCCGGTCGGGAAGCGCTCCCACCCCGCTTCGACGGGAAGCTTCACCGGCTCGGGAGTACCCGCCCCGGGAGCCGAATCGCTCTTGACGAGGCCGGGCCTCGGATCTACGTTTCTGAAAAGAAGAATCATTCTTGATTAGTCCTCTTCGAGGGCATCCACGAGCGGCCCCCCAGCGGGGCCTTTCGAACCGATAAAGGGATCGATGAGCGACTCTCCCATTCTCAAGATCACGAACCTCCATGGAAAGGTCACCGAGGAGGACCTGGAAATTCTCCGCGGTGTCGACCTGGAGCTGAACCGGGGCGAGATTCACGCCGTCATGGGCCCCAACGGCTCCGGCAAGAGCACCCTGGCAAAGATCCTCATGGGCCATCCGGGCTACGAGGCCACGGAGGGCGAGGTCGTCTACCAGGGCCGGAACCTCCTCGAGATGGAGCCCGAGGACCGCGCCCGGGCCGGTGTCTTCCTCGCCTTCCAGTATCCGGTGGAGATCCCCGGTGTGTCCATCGCCAACTTCCTCCGGACGGCCCTCCAGTCCCGGATGGAGGACGAAGACGACCTCGACCTCTTCGAGTACCAGGACCTTCTCATGGACCGCCTGGAGCTCCTGGACATGGATCCCTCCTTCGCCGAGCGGCCGGTCAACGACGGCTTCAGCGGCGGCGAGAAGAAGCGGAACGAGATCCTGCAGATGG
>CAZMPV010000175.1:2747-6355 GCA_964567985.1 uncultured Gemmatimonadaceae bacterium | reverse complement strand
ACCACGGAGCCGCCATGGACTGGATCACGAGCCCCGAGGCGTGGATCGCCCTGGTCACCCTGACGCTCCTCGAGATCGTCCTGGGGATCGACAACATCGTCTTCATCTCGATCCTCTCGGGCCGGCTGCCCGAGGAGGAGCGTCCGAGGGCCATGCGCATCGGGCTCGGGGTCGCCATGGGCTCCCGGATCCTGCTGCTGCTCGCCATCGCCTGGATCATGCGGCTGACGGCGCCCCTCTTCGAGGTGCTCGGCCACGCCATCTCGGGGAAGGACCTGATCCTGATGGCGGGCGGCCTCTTCCTCCTCGGGAAGGCCACGACCGAGATTCACGCCAAGCTGGAGGGGGAGGCCGGCCACGTGGAAAGGGAGGGCGCGCAGAAGTGGGGCACCACCTTCGCCGGCGTGATCGTCCAGATCCTCCTGCTGGACATGGTCTTCTCGGTGGACTCGGTGATCACCGCCGTGGGGATGGCCGAGGACGTAGCGGTGATGGTCATCGCCATCGTGGTGGCCGTGATCATCATGATGGTCGCGGCCACCCGGGTGAGCGCCTTCGTGAACCGCCACCCGACGGTGAAGATGCTCGCCCTCTCGTTTCTGCTGCTGATCGGGATGTCGCTCGTGGCCGAGGGGCTCGATCAGCACATCCCCAAGGGCTACATCTACTTCGCCATGGGCTTCTCCCTCTTCGTGGAGATGCTGAACCTGAGGCTGGCGAAGGACGACGAGGAGCCCGTCCACCTCCGGGACCCGTACGTCGCGGAACGACCGGCCGAGGCGAACGGGAGCTGACCTCGGTTTGGACGCCGCGCCCGGGGGGGCGCCGTCGGCCGTCGCCCCATCGCAGGGAGCGGGGCATAAAAAAGCGCCCCGGCCGGAGAGGCCGGGGCGCTTCGATCCCGCGGGCCGGCGGGCCGCTCACGCGGAGCGTCCCCGGCTCGGCATCCAGCAGCCTACTCGCGGAAGCCCACCGTGCCGTCGGTGGTGACGGTGAAGTCCATGTACATGCCCACCGCCGCGTGGCCCGGGACGTAGCAGATCAGGGCATACTCACCGGCCGTGGCCGCCGTGAAGGTGACCGTCTCCGAGTCGCCGGGCATGGTGCCCTCGGTCAGCGACGTCGGGTTCGAGGAGATCCCACCCTCGAAGACCGGCTGGGGGTTCGAGAAGTTCGCCGGGTAGCTGCTCCGACGCTCTCCCACCCCGATGGAGTGGGCCATGTTCTGGTCCTCGTTGGAGAAGTTGATCGTGACCTCGTAGCCCTGGGGCACGAGGATCTCGCCCTCTCCGCCGAAGTAGCCGTTGAAGTTCCAGCTGTTGTTGTCCGTGGTCTGGCCCGCGATGATGTCCAGCGTCACCGTCTGGTTGGCCTCGTCCACGGTCATCCAGTCCGGCACGGAGACCTCGCTGCCGGTCTCGGCCTGCGCGGCCTGGCCGGCCTCGGCCTGACCGCCCTCCTCCGTGCCGCCGGCGGCCTCGCCGCCCGTCTCGCCGCCGCCGCACGCGGCGGTGGCGAAGGCGAAGAGTATGGCCGTGCTCAGAGCGGAAATTCGCTTCATCGTCACTGTCCTCGTTACGTGTTGGGTGCCCGTTCTATGCGCTCGGTCGCGAGGGCACGATCCCGGCTCATTCGAAGCGTCTACACGCCTCGCCGATGAACGTGCCACAGCAGATTATCATATTGGGATCCGCGCCCGAAAACCAGGGTCCGGGACAGCTCCGACGGTGCCGCCGAGAGGGAGGCGGGAGAAGTCGGGGGGGAGGCCGTGACGCTCTCCCTCACTCGTACCGGAGCGCCTCCACGGGATCGACCCGGGTCGCCCTGCGGGCGGGAATCACCGAAGCGAGGAGCCCCGTGACGGCCAGGAGCCCGACGATGCCCAGGAAGACCGACGGGTCCGACGGATCGACCCGGAAGAGGACCAGCTCGAGGCCCCGGGCGAGGAGCCATGCCAGGACCAGGCCCACCGCGAGCCCGACGCCGATCTGCTTCATCCCCTCGCCCACGATGAGCCGGAGCACGTCCCGGCCTTCTGCGCCCAGGGCCATACGCACCCCCATCTCCTGGGTCCGACGGCTCACCCCGAAGGAGACCACGCCGTAGAGGCCCACGGAGGCGAGGAAGAGCGCCACGCTTCCGAAGGCGAGGAAGAGGACGCCGAAGACCCGGTAGAACCAGGTGGCCGTCGCGATCCGGCCCTCCAGGCTGTCCACCCAGTACAGGGGCACGTCCGGATCCACCACCGCCACCTCGTCCCGGATCGCCCGGGTCAGGGCCAGGGGGTCTCCCGAGGTCCGCACGGCGAGGCTGGCGAAGGTCAGGTCCCTCTGGTCCAGGGGCAGGTATAATCCCGCCCCGCTCTCGCTCTCCGGGTTGTTGAGGCCCTGCATGTAGAGGTCCGGCACGACGCCGACGATGGTGTGCCAGGGCCGCTCCGAGTCGGCGCCCCCCAGTCGGACTCTCCGCCCCAGGGGATCGCCCTCCGGGAAGTGACGGGCGACGAAGCTCTCGTTCACGACCGCGACGGGAACCGCGTCCGGGCCGTCGGCGTCGGAGAGGAGACGACCCCGGAGGGCCTCCACGCCGAAGGTTCGGAAGTAGCTCGGGGTTACGATGCCGAAGCGGACGACGGGATGGTCCTGCTCCTGCGGGTAGGTCTCCCCTTCGACGGCCATGCGGCTGCCGCCGCTGCCGAGCCCCGGAAGCGAGCTCGCCAGCGTCACGCTCTCCACCTCCGGACGGCCGTCGATGCGCTCCCGGACCTCCCGGAAGAAGCGCCGCCGACTCTCCTCGTCCGGGTAGTCGGCCTCGAAGAGCCCGAGGCGGGCGGTGAAGACGTTCTCGTGGACGAACGGGTAGTCCAGGGTGTTCAGCGTGACGATGCTCTTCGTCATGAGACCGGCGGCCACCAGCAGCCCCATGGAGAGGGCCACCTCGGCGGTGACCAGCCCCCTGCTCAGCCGACCGATCCGGAAGCTCGACGAGCCACGGGATTCGTCCCGGAGGATCCCGGCGACGTCTCCCCCGGACGCCTTGAGCGCGGGAAGCACCCCGGCGATCATCGCCGCCGCTCCGGCCAGCCCCCCGACGAAGAGGAGCACCGGGAGGTCGAGGGTGAACTCGAGCCAGAAGGGGGGCCCGGTGTCCACGACGGCGTTGCTGAAGGCCCGGATCCCGAGCCACGCGATCCCCGTGCCGACGACGGCGCCGGCGGCGGCGAGGGCGAAGGCCTCGGCCAGGAGCTGGACCAGGAGCCGGCGCCGGCTCGCCCCCAGGGCCGAGCGGACCGCCACCTCCCGGGTGCGCTCGGCCGCCCGGGCCAGGAGCAGGTTGGCCACGTTGACGCAGGCGATGACGAGGACCGCGCTCACCGCCAGCATCATCGTCCAGAGGAGGCTCGCCTCCTCGTCCCCGATGAACTCGTCCGTATAGGGCTTCAGGACGGGCTGGATCCCCTCGTTGGTCTCGGGGTGCTCCAGGGCGATCTCCCGGGCGATCCGCTCCATCCCGGCGGCGGCCCGGTCCAGGCTCACGCCGGCCCGGAGCCGCCCGAACACCTCCAGGGTCCGGCCGGTCCCCCGCTCCAGGGCCAGGGGATCCATCCG
>CAZMPV010000175.1:0-2647 GCA_964567985.1 uncultured Gemmatimonadaceae bacterium | reverse complement strand
GCCCGCTCGCTGCCCCGGAGATTCACCGTCCCGCTGTAGAAGGCGGCGAGGTCGGTGAAGACGTCCTGGCGCTCCCGCCAGTCCACGTATTCGTGGATCGTCACCTCCATGCTCTCCACCCCGGCCGAGGGGTTGGCCCGCTCCAGGTGGACGATCCGCCCGGCGTCCTCGAAGGGGAGGCCCCGGTAGAGGGCGCCGTAGACGATCGAGAACATGGTGGCCGTCAGCCCGATGCCCAGGGCGAGGGCGACGACCGAGAGAAGGGTGAGGCCGGGGCTCCGCGTCAGGGAGCGGGCGGCGTAGTGGAGGTCCTTGAGGACGACGGGCATCTCTCGACTCTGGATCCGGGAAGTCGGCCTCGGGGAGCGGTGCCTCCCGGGCGTCGGTCCTCCCTACGGCCCTCGCGGGGATCCGGTTTCGCCGCGCTCGTCCCGTGCGAAAAAAAAACGACCCCGCCGGGAATGACCGACGGGGCCGCGGGGCGAGGTGCCGGGACGGGTCGCCTACTCGAGGCAGCGCTCCAGGCCTGCAGGCTCCAGGATCGCGATCGCGGGACCGTCGCGCACCGGGCAGGCCTCTTCGGCCATGCGCCGGAGGTTCCGGGCCACCCGCCGGTCTCCTTCCTCCTCCGCGCGGAGCGCGGCACGAAGCAGGTATCGGATTCTCTCTTCCACCGTCGTCGTCATCGTCCCCACCCGCGAGATGGTCCGCTCGGACCGACCGTCGTCTCTCGTCCTCGCCTTCACAAGTCCGTACGACCGGAGACGGGTTCCGGTTTCAGCCTTTCGCCTTCAACCTCTGAGACGGGCGGGGCGGAGTAAGGGTTGCATGGGACGGCCCGACGTCAGCGGCTAGCGACCTCCCCCCGTCCAGCCCGGCCCCCGGACGATCCGGCCGGGCTCGGCGCCGGTGTGCTCGCCGTCGGCGACCACGGGCACGCCGTTGACGAGTACGTGATCGACGCCGACGGAGAGCTGGTGGGGCCGGGGGAAGGTGGCGCGGTCGAGGATCGTCTTCGGGTTGAAGACGACGACGTCGGCGTAGAAGCCCGGCTTCAGGACCCCCCGGTCCTGGATGCCGAGGCGGGTGGTCACCGCGGAGGTCGCCTTCCGGACCGCCTCCTCGAGGGGGAGGACGTTCTCGTCCCGGACGTAGTGGCCCATGATCCGTGGGAAGGTCCCGTAGGAGCGGGGATGGACCAGCCCGACGGAGTCGGCCTCGGCCGGGTTCACGCCGGCGGCGTCGGTGCCGAACTTGATCCAGGGCTGGCGGAGCTGGAGCTTCACGTTCTCCTCGCTCATGAGGAAGTAGATCGTCCCGATCCGCTGGCGCTCGGAGAGGATCAGGTCCATGGCGGCCTCGATCCAGTCCTTCCCCATCGACTCCGAGACCTCGCTCAGCCGCTGGCCGACGTACTCCTGGTTCTCCTCCTTCTCCAGGCCCAGCAGCAGCACGCCCTCGGGGCCGGCGAGCTGACAGAGGTTCTCCCAGTCGCCCTCCTGGCCCTCGATCTCGTCCCGGATCCGCCGCCGGGCCTCGGCATCCTGGAGGTTCTCGAAGAGCCGGCCGTCGGCCGACGCCCAGGGCGGGAGGCAGGCGGTGAGCCCCGTCCCGCCGGCAACGTAGGGGTACATGTTCGCCTGGACGTCCATCCCCTGGGCCCGGGCCAGGTCGATCTTGGCGATCGCCTCCTCGGCCTTGTGCCAGTTGCGCCGTCCCGCGGCCTTCAGGTGATAGATCTCCACAGGCACGCCCCCTTCCCGTCCGATCCGGATCGCCTCGTCGATGGCGTCCAGGAGCTGGTCGGCCTCGGAGCGCATGTGGGTGATGTAGACCCCGCCGAAGGGCGCCATCGCCTTCGCCATCTCGATCAGCTCCTCGGTGGTGGCGAAGTTGCCCGGCGGATAGATCAGGGCCGTGGCGAAGCCGAAGGCCCCGTCCCGCATGGCCCGCCGGACCACCGCCCGCATGGTGTCCACCTCGGCCGGGGTCGGCTCCCCCATGGCGTGACCCTTGGCGTAGACCCGGACCGTGCTGGCCCCGAGGAAGGAGCCCAGGTTCACCGACGCCCCGTGGTCCTCCATGGCCCGGAGCCAGGCGTCGAAGCCGTGGGGGCCCGTGAACGCCTCCCGGTTCTCCCGGACCTCCGGCTCCTCGACGTCGGCGAGATCCGCGCGTCGGGGGTTCAGGGGGGCGTTGGTCACGGATTCCCCCATGATCTCGGTGGTGATCCCCTGGGTGACCTTGCTGATGACCCGCCCGTCGCCGTAGAGGAGGGGGTCGCGGGAGTGGCTCTGGATGTCGACGAAGCCGGGGGCCACGACCCGGTCGGTGGCGTCGATCCGCCGCTGGGCACGGGCATTCGCCAGAGCGCCGGGGGGAGCGATCCGGGCGATCCGGTCACCCCGGATGGCCACGTCGCCGTAGTACCAGGCGTTGCCGGTCCCGTCCACGATGCGGCCGTTCTCGATGACGACGTCGTAGGCGGGCTGAGGCTGCTGCGCGGCGGCGGGTCGGGTGGTTCCCGGGAGGGTGGCGAGGAGGACCAGGAGGACGGAGAGGGCCCGGCCCGGGGCCCGGCGGCGCGGATGGGCCATGACTTCGACTCCAGCGTGGGGCGACGGTGAGTTCGCGAAGGGCCAAGATG
>CAZMPV010000174.1:0-6393 GCA_964567985.1 uncultured Gemmatimonadaceae bacterium | reverse complement strand
GGCCGAGATCCGCCTTCAGGTCGTCCACCTCTTCGACCCCCACCGAGAATCGGACGAAGCCGTCCGGGATGCCCAGGTCGGCCCGGGCCTCGGGGGTCATGTGGACGTGGGAGGTGTAGCGGGGCTGGGAGACGAGCGTCTCCACCCCGCCGAGGCTCGGGGCCACCAGGGCCAGCTCGAGGGCGCCCGTGAAGGCGTCGGCCGCCGGCCCGCCCCCGTCGAGCACGATCGAGAGCATCCCGCCGTAGCCGTCCAGGATCCGACTCGCCAGCTCGTGGTCCGGGTGGTCGGGCAGGCCCGGGTGAATGACGCGGGCGACCTCGCTGCGGGTCCCGAGCCAGCGGGCCAGCTCCAGGGCGTTCCGGTTGTGGCGCTCCATCCGGAGGCCCAGGGTCCGGAGACCCCGGTCCAGGAGCCACGCCATGTGCGGGTCGGCCGCCGGTCCGTACGCCTTCATCATCGACCGGACCTCCTCGATCAGCCCCCGACTCCCCGAGACCACCCCGGCGATCAGGTCCGAGTGGCCGCCCAGGTACTTGGTGGCGCTGTGAATCACCGCGTCGGCCCCGTGCTCGGCCATGCGGAGGTTCAGGGGCGAGGCGAAGGTGGCGTCCACCACGAAGGCCGCCTCCCGCTCCCGGACCAGGGCGGCCGCCGGCGCCGGGTCGAAGACCCGGAGCGTCGGATTGGTGGGGACCTCGAGAAAGAGGACCCGGGTCTCGGGCCGCACGGCGTCGGCCCACGCGCCCTCCACGTCCGGGTCCACGAAGGTGGTCTCCACGCCGCGACGGGGAAGCTCGTCCTCGAGGAGCCCCCGGGTGGCGCCATAGAGGTGGCGGGAGGCGACGACGTGCTCGCCCTGCCGGGTGAGTGCCAGGAGGGTCATGGCCGTCGCCGCCATGCCGCTGCCCAGAAGGAGGGAGGAGTCCGTCCCCTCCAGGGCCGCGATCTTTCGGGCCACGGCCTCCTGGTTCGGGTTGTTCCCGTAACGGGAGTAGCGGAGCTCGGCGCTTTCGTCCGGGCCGCCTCCGTAGAAGAAGGTGGCGCTCTGTACCACGGGGGCCACGACGGGCTCGCCCGGGACCGGCGTCGGGGCTCCGGCGTGGATCGCCCGGGTACCCGGACCCGCTCTCGAAGCCTCTCCGGTCGGCTCGCTGCTCACGGTTCCTCCTCGTTCGAAGGTTCGGCGCCGGGGACGAGGGCGCTTCCTCGGGCCCGAAGGCGGCACGCCCCGGACTCGCTGCTACCCCTCCAGGGCCCGAACCAGGGCGCTCAGGGCCCGGTACTCCCCCCGCTCGGGCACCCGGAGGACGAGGTGGCGATCCGCCAGCCCGTCCAGGACCTCCAGGTCCCGCTCCCGGGAGAGGACGCCGTCGATTCCTTCGGCGCTCACCCTGCCCAGCTCTTCGACGGCCCTCCACACCCGGCGCTCCTCCGGGCTCGAGGTCCCCAGGAGCTCGTACGTCCCCTCTCCCGTCTGGGCCACGGCCGCCAGCGTCTGCCGGCGCAGCACGGCCTCGATGGGGTCCCTGTGGACCTCGGTCACACCGCGGAAGACGAAGAACGCCGGGGGGCCGTCTCGCTCCTCCCTGAAGCGCAGCAGGAGCTTGGCCACCACCTCGTCGGCGCAGGAGAAGTCGAGCACCCGGACCTCGGAGAGGTCGATGAGGGAGAGGGCCCGGCCGCCGCTCTCGGCGAGCTGGGCCTCGATCGCCATCCGCACGGCCCGGCCCGTGGGCCGGGTGACCAGGTGCGAGTAGAGCGATGTCACGGAGCGCTGGACCAGGGTCCCCACGTCGATGGCGACCGGGTCGAGGGGCACGTCGGCGGTCACGCCGTCTCCTCGCTCCGGGCCGGGAGCACGATCGTGATCTGGGCGCCGGGGAACGGGTCGAGCCCCTCCTCCATGGGCGGGGAGTCGTCCCAGTCGGGCACGTCGGCGATCCGGGCCGTCCCGCTCCGGATCGAGATCATCCCGTCCCAGCGGCCGACCTGCTTCCGGATCTGCTGGATCCCCTGTCCGCGGCCGGAGTCCGGAAAGCGGGTCAGCCCGTGGATGAAGGCCGCCTCCAGCGCCGTGGCGTCGCCCCACCGGTCCCCGAAGCGGCCGGCGTGCTCGTCGGCCAGGGAACCCCGGAAGCCCCTCCCCACGTCCGCCACCGAGATCACGACCACGTGCCGGCCCAGGCGCTGGCTCCAGTTGTAGCTCTGGGCCGCCACCCAGCCGGGCCCCTCGGCGTGCTCCACGATGTTCTGACAGACCTCCGAGAGGATCACGCTGAACTGGACCACCGCCGTGGGCGGGTAGTCGAGGTTGCTGGCCAGGATCGCGCCCGCTCGCTCCTGGACCCGGTCCACCACCCCGTGGACGTCGCTGTTTTCCGAGATCGGGGTGATCTCGAGGAGGACGTCGGAGTCCCCGCCCGCCTTCCCTCCCGACGGCGCCTCCAGGGCGAAGACGTCCCGGGCCAGCCTGTAGAAGCCCATGCGGCCCAGGTAGCCGGCCACGTCCGAGGACTCGGGTGGCTCGAGCCGGGGCGGCTCGTCGAGGGCCTCCTCGACCACCCTCCCCGCCGCCAGGAGGCCGGTCATCCCCACCGGGTCGATCCAGCGGAGATGTCGGGCATCGAAGAGCGCCTTCTCCTCGGCCGGATCTCCCACCCGCTCGATGAGCCGGTCGAAGGTGCGGCCGTCGAGCGAATTCGGTACGTCGATCACCTTCAAAGGCCGTCCTCCCCCGGCGCCAGCCGTCCCTTCAGGTGGTGGTGGAGGCCGCGAGCTCCCATGTGGGCGGCGTTGCGCGCCCCCAGCCGGTTCGCCTCGGCCATGGCCTCCTCCAGGTCGTCCCCGGCCAGGAGCCGGGCGAAGAACGTAGCACCCCAGACGTCGCCGGAACCAGTCGGGTCGCCGGCCACCGGGTCCTCCTCGAGACCGATCCGTCCACTCCGGGCCGGGGCCGCCGCCGCGACGGCCTCCCGGCCCCGGGGCCACTCCCGCGGATCCGTCTCGAAGTCCGGCCCCACCACGTAGGCGGCCCCCCGCGAGCCCAGGGTGACCAGGATGACCTTCAGCTCCGGCCCCACGACGTCCGCGGCCAGCTTCCAGGGGTCACCCCAGCTCCTCCCCAGGAGCTCGAACTCGTCCTCGTTCATCTGGACCGCGTCGAAGCTCCGCAGCCACTCGTCCCAGGACGGGAGCTGCCTGGGAATCCGACGCCCGCCCTTCCCCACGGCCAGGAAGAGGGAGTGGAGGTCGGCGTACGTCGGCCCCACGTAGCCCTCCCGCAGGGCCCGGGCCGTCTCCAGCTCCATCTCGAAGCCGGAGATGAAGTTCACATAGAGGGCGTCGCACCCGGACACGAGGGGAGCCAGCTCCCGCCACTCCCAGGGCGGCACCCCGCCACGGAGCCGCTCCGTCCTCCGCTCCCGCTCGTGGTAGTGGAGCTCGACCCGATTGTTGGGCGCCGGAACCACCCGGACTCCGGGCCCCGCGTCCAGCCCGGGGATGCTCCTGAGGAAGTGGTGGGCCTCTTCGGCCAGGTCCCGACCGACCTTCACGATCGGGAGGACCGACCAGCCGTCCGGCAGAGCCACCGTGGCCGCGCTCAGGGCGTAGGCGATCCCGCCCCACTCCTCCACCGGCTCCGGGCGACCGCCCCGGGCGTGGATCGTGTCCCAGACCAGGGTCCCCAGGACCCCCAGGACCCGGTGCTGCCCGGACGGACCCCCGGGGCCGGCGCTCACCGAGACCCGCCGTCCGAGCCCGGGTCCATGCGCTCGCTCCGGAAGACGCCCGCCGCGCCGAGGACGCCCGAGGTTCCCGGCAGCTCGGCCGGTACGATCCGGCACGCCTCCACCGCGGGGCGGAACGCTCGGCGTTCCGCCTCCGCCCGGAGGGGGCCGAAGAGGTCCTCCCCGGCGCCGGCGACGCCACCGGCCAGGACGACCACCTCCGGGTTCAGGACGTTCAGGAGGCTCGCCACACCCGCGCCCAGGATCCGCGCGGTGTCGGTCAGGAGGCGGACGGCGAAGGCGTCGCCCCGGGTCACGGCCCGGTGGACGGTCTCGGCCGTCACGGAGGCCAGGTCACCCTCCACGAGCTCGGGGATGATCGATTCCTCGCCGTCTTCGAGCGCCTCCACCGCCCGGGCGGCGATGTTCGGCCCCGAGGCGTAGGCCTCGAGGCAGCCCACGCTCCCGCAACTGCACCGGCGTCCCCGGTAGTCCACGGTCATGTGGCCGATCTCCCCGGCCACGTCGGAGGCGCCGTGGTGGATGCGCCCGTCCAGGACCACGCCACCGCCGATCCCGGTGCCGAGGGTGAGCCCGACGACGCTCCGGGCGCCCCGCCCGGCTCCCAGCCACCACTCGCCGTACGTCGCACAGTTCGCGTCGTTGTCCAGGACGGCGGGAAGGCTCACCGCCTTCGAGACCCGATCACGGATCGGGAAGTCCGTCCAGCCCAGGTTCGGGGTCTCGAGGACGACTCCGGTGCGCCGATCCAGGGGGCCGGGAGAGCCGATGCCGACCCCGGCGACTGCGCTCCGGCCCGCCCCTGCTTCCGCCTCGAGCTCGGCCAGGGTCTCGCCCACCATCTCGGCGATCTGCGTCACCACGGCGTCGCCACCGCCGTCCCGGGCGGTGGGCCTGCTCCGGAGCCCCACCGGCTCTCCCCCGTCCGCCGGAACCGCTCCCACGGCGACGTTCGTGCCACCGACGTCGACACCCACGATCCAGCGGGCGTCGCTCACCGACCGGTCCCGGGTCGCGTCGGTCCGGGACGAGCCGTCCGGCTCGCCGCCCCCCGGCTCGTCACTCGTCCAGGGAGAGGACCGCCAGGAATGCCTCCTGGGGGATCTCGACGGTGCCCACCTGCTTCATCCGCCGCTTCCCCTCCCGCTGCTTCTCCAGGAGCTTCCGCTTCCGGGTCACGTCGCCGCCGTAGCACTTCGCCGTCACGTCCTTGCGGAGCGCCCGGACGTTCTCCCGGGCGATGACGTTGTTGCCGATGGCGGCCTGGAGCGCGACCTGGAACTGCTGCTGGGGAATCAGCTCCTTCAGCCTCTTCACCAGCGCCCGACCGTACTCGTAGGCCTTGTCCCGGTGAATGATGACGCTGAATGCGTCCACCGCCTCCTCGTTCACCAGGATGTCGAGCTTCACCAGGTCGGCTTCCCGGTACTCCAGGAAGTCGTAGTCCAGGGCCGCGTAGCCCCGGGTTCCGCTCTTCAGCCGGTCGTAGAAGTCCAGGACGATCTCGGCGAGGGGGAGCTCGAACTCCATCTCGACCCGCTGGGGGTCCAGGTACTGCATCCCCCGGAAGACCGCCCGCCGGTCGAAGCAGAGCTTCTGGACGTTGCCGATGTACTCCTCGGGGCAGACGATCCGGGCCTGCACGACCGGCTCCGCCACGGCCTCGATCTCGCCCCGGTCCGGGAAGTTGGTCGGGCTCTCCACGGCGATCTCCTCGCCGTCGGTCAGGGTCACCCGGTACTCCACGTTCGGAACCGTGGTGATCAGGTCCACGTCGAACTCCCGCTCCAGCCGCTCCTGGATGACTTCCATGTGGAGAAGCCCGAGGAAGCCGCAGCGGAACCCGAAGCCCAGCCCGTCCGAGGTCTCGGGCTCGAAGTGGAGCGCCGCGTCGTTGAGGGAGAGCTTGTCCAGAGCGTCCCGGAGGGTCTCGAAGTCGTCGGTGTCGGTGGGATAGAGCCCGGCGAAGACCATGGGCCGCACTTCCTGGTAGCCGGGAAGGGGCTCCTCGGCCGGATCGTCGGCGTCGACGATCGTGTCGCCGACCCGGGTGTGGGAGACCTCCCGGATCGCCGCCGTGACGTACCCGACCTCGCCGGGTCCGAGCTCCTCCTGGGAGACCCGGCCCAGACGCATGAATCCCACCTCGTCCACCTCGTAGCGGGCCTCGACGGCGCCGAAGCGGATGTTCATGCCCGGTCGGAGCACCCCGTCCACCACCCGGATGCTCGGGACCGCGCCCAGGTACTGGTCGTAGTACGAGTCGAAGATCAGGGCCCGAAGCGGCGCGTCCCGCTTCCCCGTGGGTGCCGGGATCCGCTCGACGACCGCCTCGAGGATCCCGGGCACGCCCGTGCCCTCCTTCGCGCTGGCCAGGAGGATCGACGTCGGATCGACGCCCAGGAGGTCGATGAGCTCCTCCCGCCGCTTCTCCGGCTCGGCCCCGGGCAGGTCGATCTTGTTCAGGACCGGGATGATCTCCAGGTCGGCGTCCATGGCCAGGAAGAGGTTCGACAGCGTCTGCGCCTGCACGCCCTGGGCGGCGTCGACGACGAGGACGGCGCCCTCGCACGCGGCCAGCGACCGCGAGACCTCGTAGGAGAAGTCGACGTGCCCCGGCGTGTCGATCAGGTTCAGCCGG
>CAZMPV010000173.1:5069-6415 GCA_964567985.1 uncultured Gemmatimonadaceae bacterium | reverse complement strand
CCTCGGCCGCCGACCGGATCACCTTCGTCTTGGCCCGCTGCTCGGTGGCGTCGATGTCCCGGGCGTCGCCGGAGGCCTGGGCCACCACCCGCCCCCGGTCGAGGCGGAGCGCCCGCACCGAGAGATCGCTGGTGGCGGTGATCAGGGTCCCGTCCACGGGATCCGGCCGGGCACCCCAGTCGGCGGTGCCGATGATCAGGACCTGGGCGCCGAAGTCCCGTCCGAGGTCGGTGGCGGCGCCCTCGTCGCCCTTCAACGCCTCCTGCACCAGCTCCCGCTGGGCCACGGTGTGGGCGATGGCCGGATCGATGAGGGGGAAGCCCGCCTCCCGGAGGAAGGCGGCGAACTCGTTCGCGGCGACCTGGCTCTCGCCCCGCTCGGAGATGAAGACGAGGGTCCGGGGGAGGTCGCTCTCGAACGAGATGCCCGACGCCTGCCCCTGGGCCGCCGCCGGCGAGGCCGTCCAGGCGAGGGCGAGAGCCAGCGCGAGGGCGGCCGTCGTCCATCGCCGTCCGCCGATCCAGCCGATGCCGCTCATCAAGATCCCCCTTCGGAGGTCAATCGCTCGAGCGCCGTCTGCGCTCCCCGGTGCTCCGGGTGAATCTCGAGCGTCTTCTCGTACATCTCGATCGCCTTCTCCGTCTCACCCTGGTCCTCGAAGTCCACGCCCCTGGAGAAGTGGATGGTGGCCTGGACCGGAATCTCCTCGACGTCGGGTCGGGCCGACGGCGGATCGAGCTGTAGCTTCGCGGTGAAGAGGTCCGCCATCCTCACGACCAGCGAGAGGAGCTGGTCGGCCTGGTCCGAGAGCTTCTGGACCTCCAGGACCTCGGAGGTCTCCACGTTCACGGCTCGCATGTCCAGGCGCATCTGGTTCATGACGCTGGTCGCCTGGCCGAAGACCATGTACTGGACGCCGAGCATCTTCCCGACCTCGATGGCCGTGCTCTCGTCCACGCGCCCCGAGAGTGCGAGCCGCTGCTCCTGGAGGAGATCCTGGAGCTGGCTGCGCTCGATCACCCGCATGCCGTCGCGCTCCGAGAGCTCCGTGACGAGCATGCTCGAGACGGCCTTCCCCACGGGAGCCGAGTTCCCGGACTGGCCCATCATGAATCCCGTGAAGTCCATCACGGCCACGGTGGGCACGTCGACTGTGGACCCCGACTGCGCCTCCAGGTGCGCCCCTGCCGGGGACACCAGGAACGCGGCCGTGAGTGCCAGCGCGATCTGCTTGCGCAAGTGATGTACCTCCCGAACATTGGGGACGTCGTCCCCTGAACCGACGGCTCCCGCGAAGAGCGAAACGGCGAGCAACGGAAAAATTCCTTTGCTCGCCCGGTCGTCAC
>CAZMPV010000173.1:2837-4969 GCA_964567985.1 uncultured Gemmatimonadaceae bacterium | reverse complement strand
GTGGCGCTCCAGCGGGAGGACGAGCTCTCCGACGAGCCGCCGGAGCCCCGGAGCGTGGCGGTCTTCCCCTTCCGGCTCGTCTCGGATCGCCAGGAGCTCCAGCCGCTGAGCGTCGCGCTGGCCGACATGATGATCACCGACCTGTCGCTGGCCGGCGGGCTGACGGTCCTGGAACGGACCAAGATCCAGACGCTGCTGAGCGAGATGGCCCTGACCGAGGCCGGCTACACCGAGGCCTCGACCGGCGCACGGGCCGGGCGGATCCTCCAGGCGGAGCACGTGGTCCAGGGCGCCATCACCACCGTCGGCTCCGAGACCCTGGAGATGTCGACCCAGGTGCGGCAGACCGTCCGGCGGGAGACGGCCGGCGAGTTCACCGGCCAGGAGCCGCTGCAGCAGCTCTTCGAGCTGGAGAAGCAGGCGGTCTTTCATGTGCTGGACGCTCTGCAGGTGGACCTGACGCCGGCCGAGCGGGAGGCGATCAACGAGAACCGGACCGAGAACATCCAGGCCTTCCTCGCCTACGGACGGGGGCTCCAGGCCATGGACCAGGGCAACTACTCCGAGGCCGCGAGGCACTTCAACCAGGCCGTCGAGCTCGATCCCGACTTCGGCCAGGCCCAGTCCCAGGCCCAGACCATGACCCAGGTGGAGCAGGCCGCCGGAACGAGCACCGACCAGATCGCCCAGCGCGCCGGCGAGACCGGCGGGATGAGCCAGCCCCAGGGATCCGATCAGACTTCGGTCTCCCAGACCACCGACAACCTCCTCCAGCAGACGGCCCAGGAGACGAATCCGAACAAAGGCCAGAGCTACACCGACCAGGGGAATCCTCAGAGCGGCGCCGACCAGCAGGCCACGGACCGGAACCCGACCCAGGAGGCCCGGAACTCGGACCAGGTGAGCGAGCCGCCGAAGGCCGTCATCACGATCCAGGTCGGACCGCCCCCACCGCCCGGTGGCGGTGGCGGAGGAGGTGACCGATGATCGCCCGGCGCCTGAGCATCGGCGGGTCGGCCCTCGTCTCCGCGGCGCTCCTCCTCGGGCTCTGCGCCGCGCCCGGCGCCGCCCAGGACGAGCACCGCATCGGCGTGGGCGCCCACTTCCACGGCTACGACTTCGACCGCGGGCTGGGCGCGGGCATCGCCAACCTCTGGATGGTGCCCGTGGCGTACCACGCGCCGATCACCGACCGACTCCAGGCCGACGTCTACGCCGCGTGGGCGCGGGGAAAGGTTCAGCAGCAGGGGGCGACGTTCGAGCTGACGGGTCCGACCGACGCTCAGATCCGGGCCAGCTACCAGGCGACCCCCTGGGCCCTGGTCACCCTCTCGGCGAACATCCCCACCGGGGACTCGGCCCACGATCCGAACGAGGCCATCGTCGCCTCCGTCCTGGCCAGCGACCTCCTGGGCTTCCGAGAGGCGAACTGGGGCACGGGCTTCGCCCTGACACCCGGCGTGGCCACGGCCGCCTCCTTCGGAGAGTGGGGCCTGGGGGTGGGCGCGAGCTACCGGGCCACCCAGGGCTTCGAGCCCGAAGAGGGGAGATCGCTGACGTACGAGCCCGGAAACGAGACCCGGATCCGGTTGGGGCTGGACCGGAACGTCGGCGAGGGCGGGAAGTTCACCGCCGGCTTCACCTTCCAGAACTTCGACACCGACCAGTTCGGAGGTCGGAACCTCTTCGAGGCCGGCAACCGCGTCCGGGCCGACGCGTCGCTGGCCCTCCGGGCCGGGGGCGCGACGTGGACGCTCTTCGCCGCCAACACCTGGCGGGAGCAGGGTGACGTCACCCTCCAGATCGTGAACCAGCAGGGCCAGGCAGTGGGCGACACGATCACCCACACCGCGAGCCAGAACCTGTCCCAGCTCGGCGTCGCCGGCTCGATCCCCATCGGTTCGAGCTACCGCTTCCGCCCCCAGGCCGACATCCAGTTCCAGACCCGGGGAAACACCGACGGCACCTCGTGGATCCTGGGAGCCGGCGGGGACTTCCCGCTGCGGATCGTGGGCCTGGTGGACATCTTCCCCCGGGGCAAGTTCCTCTACGGCCAGCTCCTCGCTCCCGACGGCCGCTCGGTGGACGTCGTCGGCGGCGAGTTCGGAGCCACCGTCCGCTGGAGCCCGTAG
>CAZMPV010000173.1:0-2737 GCA_964567985.1 uncultured Gemmatimonadaceae bacterium | reverse complement strand
GACCATCCAGCGCCACGGCGCAGAACCCTCCTCCCTCCATCTCCATGACCGACCGGAAGAAGATCGCGATCAACACCGGAGGCGGCGACGCCCCGGGGCTCAACGCAGTGATCCGGGCGACCGCCCTCTCGGCCCTGAACCGGGGCTGGGAGGTCTGGGGCATCCGCCGGGGCTACGAGGGGTTCTTCGAGGAGGACGGCATCGTGAACCTCGACCGCTCCGCCGTCCGGGGCATCACCCACCTCGGAGGCACGATCCTCGGCACGACGAACCGGGGCAATCCCTTCGAGTGGACCGTGGACCTCCCGGACGGCACGACCGAGACCGTGGACCGCTCGGACCGGATCGTCGAGGAGTTCCGGAGGCGGGGCTTCGACGCCCTGGTCGCCATCGGGGGCGACGGCTCGCTCCGAATCGCCCGGGACCTCCACGAGAAGGGCCTGCCGGTGGTCGGGGTACCGAAGACGATCGACAACGACCTGGCCTGCACCCAGGTCACCTTCGGCTTCCACACCGCGGTCCAGACCGCCAGCGACGCCATCGACAAGCTCCACTCCACCGCCGAGGCCCACCGCCGGGTCATGGTCGTGGAGCTCATGGGGCGCCACAGCGGCTGGATCGCCCTCTTCGCAGGCGTCTCGGGCACGGCGGACGTGATCCTGATCCCCGAGATCCCGTACCGGATGGAGCGGGTCGGCCGGAAGATCGAGGAGCGCTACGAGTCCGGCCGGGAGTTCGCCATCGTCGTCGTGGCCGAGGGGGCGAAGCCCGAGGGCGGTGAGCCGGTCTACCAGGAGGGCTCCGGCGACGACGGCAAGTACGGGGGGATCGGCGAGCAGGTCGCGGACCAGATCCAGGAGATGACCGGAAAGCAGACCCGCTCGCTGGTCCTGGGCCACCTCCAGCGGGGCGGCCAGCCCGTGGCCTTCGACCGCCTGCTGGCGCTGCGCTTCGGCGCCGCCGCCACCGAGCTGGTGGCCCGGGAGCGCTTCGGCTGCATGGTGGCCCTGGACCCGCCGGAGGTCATGGACGTGCCGATCCACGAGGCGGTGGACCATATCCGGAAGGTGCCCGTGGACGGCGACGTGGTGCAGACCGCCCGGGCGCTGGGGATCAGCTTCGGGGACTGACGGGCCGCCGTTCGGAGTTCCGCCCGCAGCCGGCCGCTCGGGCGATCAGCCCGCCCCGGCCGCCTCCTCCTTCGGCGCCAGCCGGCTGATCAGGGTGCCGATCGCGAGCACCGTGACGGCCCCCACCACGTTGTACCAGAGCCACGAGACCTCGGTGCTGAAGGCCACCGACGCCACGGCCCCCATGCCCGCCAGCAACCCCCAGAAGGCGCCGTTGCCGTTGGAGCTCCGGACCAGGAAGGCCAGAAGGAAGACCCCCAGCAGAGAGCCGTAGAAGAACGAGCCGACCTGGTTCACCGCCTCGATCAGGGAGCCGAGCTGGCCCGCGTAGAGAGCCACCCCGAAGGCGAAGAACCCCCACGCCAGGGTGCTCAGGCGCGAGACCAGCAGGTAGTGCTCCTGGCTCGCGCCCGGACGGAACCACCGCTCGTAGAAGTCCACCACCGTGGCGCTGGAGAGGGCGGTGAGCTCCGAGTCCAGCGACGACATGGCGGCGGCGAAGATGACCGCGATCATCAGCCCCACCAGCCCGGGCGGGAAGTACTGGAGCAGGTAGGTGGGAAAGACGTAGTTCACGTCGTTGGACGACGCCCCCCTGACCTCGGAGACGACCTCCTTCGCCTCGCTCCTGAGGCTCGCCAGCTCCTCGTCGTATTCGCCGATCTCTCGCTGCCAGCGGGCCGCATCGCCCCCCGACTCCCGGGCCTCCAGAAGCTCCATGGTGGCCTGGCGGCGCAAGCCGTGGATCCGGGCGTGCTCGTCCTGGAGCCCCCGGTACTCCTCGGCCCGCTCGCTCTCCTGCACCACCCGGACCTCGGCGTCGTTGAAGACCAGCGGAGGCTGCTCGAAGTGGTAGAAGACGAAGAGCAGGACGCCGATGCTCAGGATCAGGAACTGCATCGGCACCTTGAGGAAGGCGTTGAAGATCAGCGACAGCTTGCTGTGCTTGAGCGACGACGCCGTCAGGTACCGCTGGACCTGGCTCTGGTCCGTGCCGAAGTACGCCAGGAAGAGGAAGAGCCCCCCGAAGAGCCCCGACCAGATGGTGTACGTGTTGTTCGGGTCCCAGGAGAAGTCGATGCTGGCCCACATCTCCTGGATGCCGCCGATGTAGACCACGTCGCCGACGCCGACGCCGGTGGGCAGCTCGGCGAACATGAAGATCAGCGCCGCGGCGATGCCGCCGAACATCATCAGCATCTGGACCACGTCGGTCCAGATGACGGCGGTGATCCCCCCCACGATCGTGTAGCCGATGGCCACTCCGGCCATGATCGAGATCGTGACCGTTTCGTCCCAGCCCATGATGACCGAGAGCACGATGGCCGGGGCGTAGAGGATGATGCCGGCCCCCATGCCCCGGGAGAGGAGGAAGAGGAAGGCGGTCAGGGAGCGGGTCTTCGGATCGAAGCGCGTCTCCAGGTACTGGTACGCCGTGTAGAGCTTCGCCTTGTAGAAGAAGGGGACGAAGAGGACGCACAGAATGACCATCGCCACCGGGAGGACCAGGTAGACCTGGATGAACTCCATCCCGTCGTCGAAGGCCTGGCCCGTGGTGCCGATGAAGGTGATGGCGCTGGCCTGGGTGGCCATGACCGAGAGGCCGA
>CAZMPV010000172.1:0-6419 GCA_964567985.1 uncultured Gemmatimonadaceae bacterium | reverse complement strand
CCGCCGAAGAGGCCGAAGCGTCGGGGGGTCACCCGGCGTCGCCGTTGGCCCGGTTCGAGCGCACCTCCCGGGCAGCCTCCGAGTCCGGGTACTCCTGGAGGAGCTGCTGGCGCCAGTCCTCGGCCTCCTGCTGGTATCCGATGGCCGTGTTCGCCTCCACCAGCCCCTTCAGCGCCCGGGGCACGACGTCGGTGTCCGGGTAGTTCTCGACCACGTCCTCGAAGTAGATGATGGCCGAGTCGTACATCTTGCGGTCCAGGTAGAACCGCCCCCCGTTCAGCACCTTCCGGGCCAGCTTGTTCTCCATGCGCGCGGCGAGCTCGGCGCCCCGCTGGCCCTCCTCGGTGCCCGCGTACTCCCGGGCGACCGAGCGGCACGAGGTCAGGGCCTGACGGGTGTGGGACTGGTCCCGCTCGACGATCGGCGACAGCTCCACGTAGGAGCGGCAGACCCCCAGGGCGGCGTCGGGGGCCATCTCGTGGGTCGGAAAGCGGTCCAGGAAGCGGGTGTACTCGGACGCCGCCGTCACGTACTGCTCCTGCCGGAAGAAGGAGCGGGCCAGGAGGTGTCGGGCCTCCGGCGCCCGCTCGTAGCCCGGCGAGGAGAAGAGGACCCGCTCGAAAGCCTGGACCGCGAACTCGTAGTCCTCGTTCTCGAAGGCCTCGACGCCGGTCCGCATGACCTCGTCCACGTCCATTCCCCTGAACGGCTGGGACGAGGCGCACGCCCCGACGAGGGCCGTAACGACGAGGAGAACGGTGAGCCTGGAGAGGATGCGCTGCATGCGGGACGATACCCTTCGCCGGGGGTTCGGGGTCCTCGGGCGCGGCCGGAGCGTGAAAAAGATAGGAAGATGGCGGGCTGTGGGAAGGGTGGGGCGGGCGGCGGGGCCTCCCGGGACGCCGCTGGCCGGCCGCGTCCCCCGGACCCCATCTTTAGCCCCATGCGCGCCCTTCTGGTCACCCTCGTCGCCGGGACGCTCACCGCGGCCCCCCTCGCCGCCCAGGAACCGGACCCGGCACCCTTCTCGGCCCTCACGCTCTCGCTCCGGGGGAGCGGGGGCTGGCTCGACTCTCGGAGCGATGCCTCCTGGACGGCGGGACCGGGCCTCGGCATCGGCGCCTCGACGCCCCTGGGGCCGGCCCTCGGTCCCGTCCGGAGCCGGCTCGAGCTCGGTGCGGATCTGGAGGCGTACAGGGCCCGGCCCGGAGCGGGCGTTCCCGACTTCACGACCCTCCATCCCTACCTGGAGCTCGGCGCCGACCTCCCCCTCCCCCTGGGCCTGACCGTCTCACCGGGGCTCCGGGGCGGGGCCGCCGTCTTCCGCTTCTCCGGAGAGCCGGAGAACCCGACGGAGACCGAGCTCGCCGCGGGCGCCAGCTTCCGCCTGTCCTGGGCGCTTCACGGGCGATGGCGAGCCGAGGCCGGGGTCGTCCGCCGGTGGCTGCTGACGCGACCGGGCACCCGCACCAGCCGGAGCTTCCTCGGCGTGAGCCGGAGCGTGGATCCGCCCGGCGCGCTCCGGCGCTTCCTCGCCGGGCCGGCCGGCCCGGAAGAGCCCCGAGGATCCGCCGACCGTCGCCGGCAAGGACCGGGGAGCGGGACCGTCCTTCTCACCCGCGGCGATCTCGCCGCTTCAGGCGCCACCCGACTCGACGACCTCCTCGAGCTCCTGCCCGGATGGGACGTCACCACCGTCGACGGCTACACGCTCCGGACGAGTCCGGGGAGCCTCGTCCCCTTCGGCCGGCAGGCGTGGCGGCTCGAAGTGGACGGAATGCCGGTGGAGACGGCGATCCTCGGGGTCCCGTCGATCAACCGGCTGCCCCTGGTGCCCGGCGACCTGGCCTCGGTCCGGGCCGTCTCCGGGCCCACCGGCCGGGGTGGACGGGCCTCCGACGGCACGATCCGGCTGGAGACCCGCCGGCCCGGACCGGGCTTCTCGCTCCGGGTCCGGGGGCTGATCGCGAACGAGACCGGCGATCCGGGCCCGCACCGCTACACCCGACCGGGCAGGCCGAACGTGCACAAGTCGGCGTTCGGCACGGCGCTCCGGGCCGGCTGGTGCGGACGGGAGTGGAGTGTCTCGGGAACCCAGACGGTGCAGTACAGAACGCACACGGACCCGATCATCCGGGATCGGGTGGAATCCGTGGTCATGGGCTTTCCCGACGTGATCCAGCTCGGCGGCACCCTTCGGGTGGAGCGCCGGGGAGCCGACGGCGAGGACCGGCTTCTGGTCGCCGGCTCCCGGCACCGGGACTTCCTCTTCCTGCCCGAAGTCGCCCTGGAGATTCCGACCCGGACCCTCTTTCTCCACGCCGGCGCCGCCGGCCACCGCTCGCTGGGAGGGCCGCTCCGCCTGGAGTATTCGGGCAGGCTCGGCCGGAATACCGCCGAGGACCACGACGCCTGGGGCGACCTGGAGCTCGACTGGACCGCCGACGAGGCCGAAGGAGAGGTGACCCTGGCCCACCGTCGGGACGGGAGGGTGCTCTCCCTGGGCGTCGGGCTCCTGCGCCGGACCGTCCGCTCGGCGCGGCTCGGTCCATCCCGGGATGGAGGAACGGCCTCCGAAACCGTCGGCACCGTGACGACCCGGGCCGTACGCTCGGGGAACGCCACCTCCCGGCTCGAAGCCCGGGCGTCTCTGACCGCGAGCGCCGGCGGCGACGTGGGCGGAGAGGTCCGGCTCGGTCACAGGAGGGCGGTGGGAGACGAGGTCGTCCTCGACGGGGGCGTCTCGACCGGGCGGAGGATTCCCGCCGACGACCCCCGTCCCTGGCGCTGGCGGGTACGGGGGTGGGAGGGCCTCGAGCGACTCGGCGCCCGGATCTCCGGGACGGAGCCGGGGGGGACGGGCCGGTGGCTGTCGCTGGACGCAAAAGCGGAATGGACGCCCTCGTCCGGCAGCACGCTCGGCATCGCCTGGATCCTTCGCCGGGAGTGGAACGCCACCTTCGCCGAGCGCCGCCTCCGGACGATCGAGCCGCCTGACGTGCCCCGCCTGGCCGTCCTCCTCGTGCCCCGGGTCTCCGGAACCGTGACGACCCTGGCGCTCACGGGCCGGACACGGCTCCATCCCCGTCTGAGCTTCGAGCTCCACGGGTCGCGACGCATGATCCTGGCCGGAGACGCCACGTACCGGAGGGTCCTGGAGAGCATACGGGACGCCGACGTCCGGGCCGTCCTCGACTGGGATCCCGCTCCGGACCTGGGCGTCCGGCTCTCGGTGGACCACCGGGGCGGGAGCCGCTGGCCGGCCTTCGCCGGTCCGGGGGAGAAGGGCTCCGAGGGGACCGCGGCCATCTCCCCCGAGCTCCCTCCCTACACGACGGTGAACGTCACGGCCCGGAAGTGGCTGGGTCAGCGGCGGATCCGGGTCACGCTCCGGGTCCGGAACCTCCTGGACGCGTCGGTTCGACACCATCCGGCCGGCGCCCGCTTCGGCCCCACGGCGTATCTGTCGGGAGAGCTCCTGGTGGGTGGGGACCGGCGCTAGCCTCCGAAGAAGGCCCGGGCCTCCCGGAGCCGCTCCGGGGTGCCGACGTCGAAGCGGTAGCCCGAGATCGGGAACGCCGCCACCGGCCGGGGACCCGCGGCCAGCCAGGCGATGAATCGGCCCGGCGGGTCGGGGGCGCCGCCCTCGGCCAGGTAGCGGTCGATCCACTCCGGCAGCTCCGGCCGGAAGGCGTAGGCCGAGGCCACGGGCCGGCGACAGGTGGGCTCGGCGGGCTTCTCTTCGACCCGGACCACCCAGCCGTCGTCGTCGACGCAAGCCACCCCCTTTCCGACGGCCTCCTCCAGGGAGACCGGCGCCTCGACGGCCACCGCCGCCTCGGCCCGGGACCGGTCCAGGCACGCCTCCGCCAGCCCGTCCACGGAGAACTCGAAGAGGTTGTCGGCGGAGAAGACCAGGTAGCCGTCGTCGGGGCGGGAGACGGGCTCCAGGCCGGAGCGCAGGTCGGCGACAGCGCCCCGGAGCTCGTCGGGGTCGGTCACCCCGTTGCTCACGATCCCGAGGCGTCTGCGCGCCGGGGGATCCAGGCCCTCGGCCCAGCTCCGGAAGTCCTCCTCGAAGCGGCCGTTGGTGACCAGGACCACGTCGTCCACCCGGCGGGCCGCCGCCAGCTTCTCGACCAGGTGCTCGACCACCGGCCGACCGCCGACCTCCAGCAGCGGCTTGGCCCGGTCCCGGGTCAGGGGGTAGAGCCGGGTTCCGAAGCCGGCGGCGAGGACGACGGCGCGCACGGAGGCCCCCTCAGCGAAGCTCCAGGCGGACCCCCACGCCCACCCCGGGACCGCCCCCGGCCCGGAGCGCGGCCGGCGACACCTCCACCCACTCGTCGGTGGGGATCAGGCGACCCACCAGCCAGCCCGCCACGGCCCCGGCCGCCATCCCCCCGAACCAGAGCTCCTTGCGGGTCGTGTCGATGTCCTGGTCGGCCCGGGTCTCCTCGTCGACGACCAGGCCGACGATGAAGCCCGCCGGCGCCCCCAGGAAGGCGCCCCGCCAGCGGGCGTCCCCGCGTCCCCGGTGGACCCTCAGCCGATCGACGTCGGAGAGGGGAACGGCGGCCACCTCCTCCGCGCCGTCCCGCCGGAGCTCGAGGCGGCCGGCGTCCACGGAGACCAGGGTGCCCTCGGCCCGCCAATGGACCAGGGCCGGAGACGTGACCTGGATCCGGTCGCCGGGACGGAGCTCCGCCTCCTGGGCCCGGGCCGGGCTCCCGCCCGCGAGCAGGGTGAGAAGGAGAACGAGGACCGTCGTGACGGCCGGTCGGGGAATCCGCCGGCCCGTCATCGCCCACCTCCCAGCATCGCCCGCAGCCCCAGCCGCAGGCCCCACTCGGTGTCGATCCGGGGCCCGTCGGCCCAGAGACCCTCGGCCACCGCCTCGAGCGTGCCGCCCAGGGGCACCCCGCCCTCGAGCCGCACGCCCCGGCGCTTTCCGGGCCACCGGTCGAAGAGGACGTTGCGCTCGTCGTCCCGGACCTGGAAGAACGCCGTCGCCTTCCCCCGAAAGCCCCCGCCCCGGGACCAGAAGGCGAGCGCGATCCGATGCTGGGCGCCGTAGCCGCCCGTGGCGTCGCCCATGGGGAAGCCCCCCCGCTCGTAGCGCCGGACCCCGTAGTGGACGTACCACGGACCCTGGTCCCGACCGCTCTCGGTCTTGCCGTCCCGGGTCTTCTCGCACCAGAAGCACCACTGCCCCCGGGCGCCGTACGCGCGGTACTCGTAGGAGAGCTGCCAGAGGCCGGAGTCCAGGAGCCGCGCGGCCTTCGTGCCCGCCAGGATCCCCGGGTCGAGGTAGACCGGCGAGTCCTCCTGGGCGAAGACGGCGTAGGTGGCCAAGGGCTGGCCGAAGAGCTCCCAGCGGTAGCGGAGCCAGATCTCCAGCTTCTGGTTGTCCCAGGAGAGGGGCTCGTTCTGGAGGAGGAAGACGCTCCGGAGGACCCGCTCGACGGTGGCGGGCTCGGCGTCGCCCCGGGCGAAGCGCACCGATCGGACGGCCCCGATCCTGAACCGGGGATGGGGCTGGGCCACGGCGCCCCCGACCCCGAGCCATCCCCCCTCCCAGTCACCGACCTCGTTCCAGGGAGAGAGGGAGAACTGCCAGGCCACCGGTCCGAAGAGCCAGTCGAGACCCGGCAGCGGCGCCCGGCGCCGGCTCACCGCGTGGAGGGCGTCCAGGGGTACGTGGGAGCCGAGCTGGGAGCTGGCCCCGGCGGACCCGGCGGCCTTGAGTCGCTGGCGCCCCCCCGTGAGAACGAAGGGGCCGGCGGCCACCGACAGACCGGCGTTCTCGACGCCGTCGAAGGTGCTCCAACCCCCGACCCGGCCCTCGCCCCAGAGGGTCGCGCCGCCCCCGAGGTCGGCCGCCGCCGAGAGGACCCCGTACGCGCCTTCTCCCGGGTCCAGGAAGCCCTCCCCGTCCCGGTAGCCGGCCTCGGCCGTGGCGGCCCACGAGGTCTCACCGTTGGGCGCGCCGAGACGGCGGCTCCACGCCCGGGCCAGGTCTCCCGCGCCCTGGAAGTCGTGCTCGGCGATCCGGTCCAGCTCGGCCCGGACGGTGCCGGTCCCGGTGGGCCGGACGTCGTAGATCCAGGACGACGACGCCCCGGCCACGTCCAGGGCCTCCAGGAGCTCGTAGGACCAGTGGTCGGGGGGCAGGGGCGGGCCCGGGGCCTGGGCCCGGGCGCTCGGGGCGGAGAGAAGAGCCGCGAGGGCCGCCAGGAGAACCGCCGCCGGAAGCGATCGCACGCCGGGCATCCTTGCGGCCTAGCCCTCGTCCCCGGGCGTTTCCTCCTCGGGCGCCCGCCCGTAGCGATCCCGGAGCCGCACCACGTCGTCCAGGTGGGGGGTGGAGGCCTCGAGGATGTCGCAGTCGGTGATCGCCTCCATGCGGTGGACGGTGC
>CAZMPV010000171.1:0-6444 GCA_964567985.1 uncultured Gemmatimonadaceae bacterium | reverse complement strand
ACCCACTTCCTGGCCCGTCGTCTGGTCAACGTGGAGCGGATCGCCCTGGCCAACCTGGTGGCGGGCCGGGCGGTCGTGCCCGAGCTCATCCAGTCCGACGCGACGCCGGCGGCGGTGGTCCGGGAGGTCCTGCCCCTCCTGGACGAAGCGTCGCCGCGGCGTCGGGAGGTGGTGGAGGGGCTCCGGGAGGTCCGCGACGCCCTGGGAGAGCCCGGCGCCGCCGGGCGGGTGGCCGACATCGCGACCGAGATCCTGGAGGGGGAGGGGCCGTGAAGCTGGTGAGCGACGAGGCTCGCTTCCAGGCCGCAGGAGTCCTCGGTCAGGGTCTCCTGGGCGCCCTCTTCACCACGGTCCGCTTCGAGCGGAGCGGCACCGAGCACTTCGAGGAGCTCCGGGCCCTGGGCCGGCCCGTGGTCTTCGTCTTCTGGCACGACCAGCTCCTGCCCCTGGCCCACGTCCACCGGGAGGAGGGGGTCGTGGTCCTGGTGAGCGAGCACGCCGACGGGGAGTACATCGCCCGGATCCTCGAGCGGCAGGGCTTCGGGACGGCCCGGGGCTCCAGCACCCGGAGCGGGGCGAGGGGGCTCCGGGGGCTGGTCCGGGCGCTGCGGGCCGGCAACGACGTGGCCATCACGCCGGACGGCCCCCGGGGCCCCCGGCATCGCTTCAAGGAGGGAGCGCTCATGGCCGCCCGCCTGACCGACCACCCGATCGTGCCCCTGGCCGCCGGCGCCAGCGCCGCCTGGCGCTTCGACTCCTGGGACCGCTTCATGGTGCCCCGTCCCTTCTCCCGGGTCCGGGTGGCGTACGGCGAGCCCCGCTGGATTCCCCGGGAGCTCGAGCGGGACGAGCTCCGGACCCGGGCCGGGGAGCTGGAGCGGACCCTGGCGGAGCTGACGGCCCGGGTCCGGGGAGAGGACGAGGGTGCGTAGACGCCTCGAGCCCCTGGCTCGCAGGATCTGGGCCGGCGAGGCGGGCCTCCTGGGCGACGCCGTCTCCCTGGGGTTGCTACCCCTCTCGCTGGCCTACGGGGCCGTCGTGCGGGCCCGCAACGCCGCCTACGACCGGGGCTGGCTCCGGGCCCGCAGGGTCGGAGCGCCCGTGATCTCGGTCGGCAACCTCCTGGTCGGGGGCACGGGAAAGACGCCCGTGAGCGCGTGGGTGGCCCGGCTGCTGGCCGACGCCGGCCACCGGCCCGCGCTGGCGGCCCGGGGCTACGGGGAGGACGAGCTCTCCCTCCACCGACGCTGGAATCCGGACGTCCCGGTCGTCTCAGGTGCGGATCGGGCCCAGGTGGCGGCCGGGGCCGCCTCCGAGGGCCGGAGCGCGATCGTCCTGGACGACGGCTTCCAGCACCGGCGTCTGGCACGGGACCTGGACCTGGTGCTCCTGCCGGTGGAAGGGCCGTGGGAGGTCCGGCTCCTCCCCCGGGGCCCCTATCGGGAGCCCCTGTCGGCCCTGGAGCGGGCGGACCGGGCCGTCCTCACCCGGCGGACCGGGAGCGAGGACGACGCCGCCAACGCCGAGGGCGAGCTCCGACGCCGCTTCCCGGAGCTCCCGGTGGACCGCATCCGGCTCGGTGTCCGGGACTGGGCGAACCTGGCGGGCGAGCCCTCCGAGGGGCCCGGGGGGCCGGCGCTGGTGGTGACCGGCATCGCCCGGCCCCGGGCCGCCGCCGAGATGGTGGCCCGGGCCACCGGCGCGGCGGTGGAGCTGGCGGCCTTTCCGGACCACCACGGCTT
Source organism: uncultured Gemmatimonadaceae bacterium (assembly GCA_964567985.1). Taxonomy (GTDB): domain Bacteria; phylum Gemmatimonadota; class Gemmatimonadetes; order Longimicrobiales; family Gaopeijiaceae; genus CAZMPV01. The sequence goes on along the minus strand of CAZMPV010000171.1, from coordinate 4,702 downwards.
CACTCGGGCCGACGTCGCCCGGATCCGGGAGCGGGCCGGCACCCGCACGGTGGTCACCACGGAGAAGGACGCCGTGCGGCTGGCCCCCTTCGCCGACGAGCTCTCCGGGGCCCTGGTCCTCCGGCTCGAGGTCGCCCCCGAGTCCGGCGACGACGCCCTCCGGGAGGCGATCCTGGACGCGGCGGGGAGGCCGCAGTGACGATCACGGTCGTCTCGGTGGGACGGGTCCGGGGCGCCCTGGCGCCGGCGGTGGAGGAGTACGAGGCCCGGGCCGCCCGGTACTGGAAGCTCGAGGTCGTGGAGGTGGACGACGGAGCGCCCGGGAAGGACCCGGAGCCCGGGCGGATCCGGGCCGCGGAGGCGGAGCGGATCCGGGCCCGCCTCCCGGAGCGGGCCGCCCTCTGGGTCCTGACCCGGAAGGGGAAGGGGATCACCTCGGAGGGCCTCGCCCGGTACCTGGAGTCCAGGGCGCTCTCCGGGGCAGGGGACCTGGCGCTGGTCATCGGCGGCGCCTGGGGGCTCGACGAGTCGCTCCTGGCCGCGGCCGACCGGCGGCTCTCGCTCTCGCCCATGACGCTGCCCCACGAGCTCGCCCGGGTGATGCTCGCCGAGCAGCTCTACCGGGCCGGGACGATCCGCCGGGGAGAGCCGTATCACAAGGGCGGATAGGCGGCCGTCGGAAGCGAGCCGCCGGAACTCCCGACCGGGTTCGGAGATTATCACGGGGCTCGGCGGCCCGGCGGGAGCCCGGTCCCGGAACGCCGCCGGCCGACCGCCGGCACCTGCACACACGAACAGGACGGGGAGGAGACGCTGAACCTCGAGATCGTGACCACGCCCCTCGGGGGCTCGGAGCTCGTACGGGACTACACGTCGGACGGCGGTGAGGCCCGGCGCTTCTTCCCGGGGGCGCCCGACGACCCCGAGTCCTTCAGCGCCCGGGCCGCCACCGTCGACCGGGACTTCGACGCCGACGCCCGCCGCCGGGCCGCCGAGCTGGTCTCCGCCCCCCACGAGGCCGCCCGGGAGCGCCTGGAGCGCTTCGTCGCGGAGGACGGCCTCTTCGTGACCACCGGCCAGCAGCCGGGCCTCTTCACCGGCCCCCTCTATTCGATCTACAAGGCCCTGAGCGCCGTCTCCCTGGCCGACACCCTGGAGCGGGCCCTCGACCGCCCGGTCGTGCCCCTCTTCTGGATCGCCTCGGAGGACCACGACTGGGCCGAGGCGAACCATACCTGGGTCGTGGACACGGACAACGAGCTCCGGCGCGTCTCCCTCCCGCCGGAGCCGCCGGCCCCCGGGGAGCCGCCGCTGCACCGGATCGTCCTCGAAGACGAGCTCGAGCGGCCCCTCGCCCAGCTCCTCGCCGCCCTCCCGGAGACGGACTTCAGCGACCGGTACCTGGCGCTGATCCGGGAGGCCTACGCGCCGGGATGTACGCTGCCCGGCGCCTTCCGGCGGGTCCTGGAGGAGCTCCTCGGCCCCTTCGGCCTCTGCTTCGTGGAGGCCCACGAGCCCGGGCTCAAGGAGGCCTCACTCCCCGTCCTCTTCCGGGAGCTCGAGGCCGCCGCCGAGAACGAGGCGCTCCTCCGGGGCGAGGCCGACGCCCTGGAGGAGGCCGGCTACCACGTCCAGGTGCCGATCCTGGAGGGGGCGGTCAACCTCTTCTTCGAGGGACCCGAGGGCCGGGAGCGGATCTACCGCACGACCGAGGGCTACCGCCTCCATCACTCCGACACCCTCCTGGGCGCCGACGAGCTCCTGGAGCGCTCCCGCCGGGACCCCGTGCTCCTGAGCCCCAACGTCCTGCTGCGGCCGGTGGTGGAGGCGGCCGTCTTCCCCACTGCGGCCTACGTGGCGGGCCCCGGCGAGATCTCCTATTTCGCCCAGCTCAGGCCCCTCTACGAGGCCCACGGAGTCGGCATGCCCGTCGTCGTGCCCCGGGCGTCCTTCGCACTGGTCGAGGGGAAGAACCGGAAGGTGCTGGAGAAGTTCGACCTGGAGCTCGACGAGCTGGCCCGACCCCTCCACGAGCTCGAGTCCGAGGTGGCCCGGGACGAGGTGCCCGCCGACGTACAGACGGCCATCGGCCGGCTCCGGGGCGCCATCGCCGAGGGGAGCCGGGAGGTCATCGAGGCGGCCCGGGCCGTCGATCCGACGCTGAAGGGGGCGCTGGAGAGCGCCCGGAACACCGCCTTCTCGGCCTTCTCCGACGCCGAGAAGAAGATCGTCCAGGCGGTGAAGCGGGAGAACGAGATCGCCCTGGGCCAGCTCGAGAAGGCCCGGATCCACCTCTTCCCGGACGACGCGCCCCAGGAGCGGCGGATGAACGCCCTCTACTACCTGGTGCGCTACGGCGAAGACTTCCTGCCGGCCGTGGCCGAGCGCTGCTCGGTAGCCCCCGGCATCGAACCTGCATAATTTTTTCGCATGTTCTGGCAGCTCCTCCTCCTCCTCGTCCTCCTGATCCCGCTCCTGGCGATCGTCCTCGACTCCCAGGTGGGCAAGGCCCTGGCGGCCCGTCTCGAGCAGCGCCGCCTGGGGGAGGGCGACGACGCTCTCCTGGAGCGCATCCGCTACCTGGAGGGCGAGGTCGAGCGGCTCTCGTCCCAGGTCGAGCGCCTGGACGAGGAGAGCGACTTCCTCCACGACCTCCTCGCCGAGCGCTCTTCCACCGACGACCGGACCCTGGAGCCGGGTGGCCAGGAAGACGACTGAGGCTCCGTCCGCGGTAGAGACGGACGCCCGGCCGGCCTTCCGGGTCGGCGCGGGCATATTCCTGAGCCGCCTGGCGGGGTTCGTCCGGGAGGTGGCGCTGGCGTTCTTCTTCGGCACCAGCCCCGTGGCCGATGCGTGGCGGGCCGCCCTCCGGACGCCGAACGTGATCCAGAACCTCCTGGGCGAGGGCACGCTCAGCGCCTCCTTCATACCGGTCTACGCGGAGTTTCTCGAGGAGGGAAGGGAGGAGGACGCAGGCCGCTTCGCCGGCGCCGCCCTGGGGCTCCTGGCCACCGCCGCCTTCTCCACGGCCCTCCTGGGGATCCTCCTGGCGCCCCTCTTCATCCCCCTCTTCTTTCCCGAGTTCGAGCCCTGGCAGCAGGATCTCACCGTGACGCTGGTGCGGATCCTCTTCCTGATGACCGCCATCCTGGCGGTCTCGGCCTGGGCCCTGGGCATCCTGAACAGCCACCGGCGATTCTTCGTCTCGTACGTGGCACCGGTGCTGTGGAACGGGGCCCTGGTCGTGACCATGGTGGTGTTCGGCGCCTGGCTGGGGTGGGACCAGGTGGATCTGGTGGTGGCCCTGGCCTGGGGAGGCGTGCTGGGAGCCCTCCTCCAGGTGCTGATCCAGCTCCCCTGGGTGGTTCCCGTCCTGAAGGGCTTCCGGCTATCCGTGAGCCGCAAGGTGGAAGGCGTCCAGGAGGCGATCCGGAACTTCGGGCCCGTGGTGGCGGCCCGGGGGGTGGTGAACCTGAGCGGCTGGCTGGACATGATCCTGGCCGGGCTGCTGGCGTCCGGTGCCCTGGCCATGATCGGCTTCGCCCAGACCCTCTACATGCTGCCCATCTCCCTGTTCGGCATGGCCGTCGCCGCCTCCGAGCTCCCGGAGCTCAGTCGAAGTCGGCACGAGGTGGAGCGGGTGCTCAGGCCCCGGGTGCGCCAGGCCCTGGAACGGGTGGCGTTCTTCCTCATCCCCTCCGTCTTCGCATTCCTGGTCCTGGGAGACCTCTTCGTCGCCGCCCTGTTCGAGTACGGTGAGTTCGGGCGGGCGTCCACGGCGGTGACGTACGCGGTCCTGGGGGCGTTCAGCCTGGGGATCCTGGCCTCGGCCCGCTCCCGGGCCCTCTCGTCGGCGTACTACGCCGTCCGGGACACCCGAACGCCGGCGGTCATCGCCTTCGCCCGGGTGGTGGTCTCGGCCGGCGTGGGCGCCGCCCTCATGTTTCCCCTGGACGACCTGACCTTCAGCGCCGGGGGTGGGACCCGGCACTTCGGCGCCGTCGGGCTGGGGTTGGGATTCGCCGTGGGGGCCTGGCTCGAGTACGGCCTTCTCCGCCGCAGGCTGGGCCGGGCCATCGGCGAGCACGGACCCCGGGGCGGGCGCATGGTCCGCATGCTCATGGCCGGTGCGGTGGCCGCCGGAGTGGGCGTCGGCGCCAAAGTTCTCCTGGGGGCCGCCGTGCCCCGACATGTCGGCTTTCTGGCCACCTTCGTCTCGCCCGGCTCATGGCAATACCACCCCCTCCTGGCCGCCGGAACGGCGCTGGTCTTCGGGGTATCATACCTGGGTGTGGCCGCCGCCCTGGGCGTCGGAATCCCGCTGGAGAGCCTCCGGCGGCGGACGCCCTGACCGCCCCTCCAGAGCGACCTCCCAGCCACCGCTTGACGAGCCGTCGATGAAGGAAAAGCTCGACAATCTTTCGACACGCCCGGGCGTCTATCTCCTCCAGGACGGCGACGGCGAGGTCCTCTACATCGGCAAGGCCCGGAACCTCCGGGACCGGGTCCGGAGCTACTTCCGGACCGACGGCTCCCGCTCCCGGAAGACCCGGGAGCTCGTCCGCCGCCTCGAGGACGTGGAGACGATCGTCGTGGGCTCCGAGGTCGAGGCCCTGATCCTCGAGTCCAACCTGATCAAGGAGCACCGGCCCCGCTTCAACGTCCAGCTCCGGGACGACAAGCGGTATCCGTACATCAAGGT
>CAZMPV010000170.1:0-6472 GCA_964567985.1 uncultured Gemmatimonadaceae bacterium | reverse complement strand
GGCATGCCGCTGTCGAGCGGGACGATCCGAGAGTCGGGTGGCCCAATATAGGCGCCCTCGAGCCTCGGGTCAGCCGCCCCCGGGCTCTCGATCGGCCCCGGTCTCCGTGAACCATTCGAAGAAGTCGTCGGCCGCGGCGTCGGCGTAGGAGATCGGGGTGCCGCCCCGCTCCCGGACCCACGCTTCATCGTCGGCCTCGAAGACCCGGACCAGGACGGGGGCGTCGCCGGCCATCTCCAGGGCCGGCCCCGCGTCCCGGGCCCGGGGAAGGGTCGAGACGACCGCCCGGGCGGTCTCCACGCCGGCCGCCCGGAGGACCTCGGGGTCAGCGGCGTCGCCCCGGAAGAGAGGGATTCCCGCGCCCCGGAGCGTCCGGGCCACCGCCGGATCCTCCTCGACGACCGCGACCGGCACCCCCTGGGTCATCAGCAGGTCGAGGACCGCCGCCCCGTTCGAGCCGCAGCCCAGGAGCACCACGTGGTCCCGAAGCGCGGGAGCCGGGCCCTGCTGCTCCCTGAGCGGGTGGAGCCGCACCAGGCGCTCCACGACCCGGTCGTCCACCAGGAGGGGGGTGGCGGCCATGGTCGCCACTGTGGCGACGGCGATCTCGGTGAAGGCTTCCGGAGCCAGGATCCCGGCGAGGCTCCCCTGGAGGCCGACCACCAGGGAGAACTCGCTGGTCTGGGAGAGGAGGAGCCCGGCGGTGAGGCCCGCCCGGGCCGTCATCCCCTCCCGCTCGGCCACCAGGCTCACCACGACCGGGGTCACCCCCACGACCACCATCGCCAGAACGAGCCCCCGGGCGAGCACCCCTGCGGACGGCACCGCCAGGAAGGCGCCCAGGGCCGTGAAGAAGAGGGCGCCGAAGAACGCCGTCAGGGACTCGAGCTGGGGTCGGGCCACCGCCGAGAGCGGAAAGCCCGAGAGGGAGAATCCCGCCAGGAAGGCCGACGTGACCTCGGGCACGCCCAGCGCGCGCCCGCCTCCGACGAAGAGGAAGAGGAGGGAGAGGAAGCCCAGGAGGGCCGTCTCGGGGTCGGCCTCCGCCGCGTCCCCGACGAGCCCGGGAAGGATCCGGCTCAGGAGGTACGCGACAGCCACCATCCCCGCCGTCGCCGCCAGCGGCGCCGCGCTCGAACCCGCGCCGGCCCCGGCCAGGGCCAGGAGGGGCAGCGCCAGGGCCACGATCAGGTCCTGGAGAAGGAGGACGCCGGTCACGAGCCGCCCCGAGGGCTCGAAGAGCTCACGGCGGCGCTGGAGGAGCCGGATCCCCACGAGCGTCGAGCTGCACGCCACCGCCACCGCCATGTGGAGGGCCGCCGCCCCCCCGTAACCCATGAGGTGCGCCATCCCGAGCCCGGCCGTCCCCACGACCCCGAATTGGACGAGCCCGACCCGCAGCGCCGACCGGCGCTGGGCGCCGAGCCGCTCAGGCGAGAGCTCGGTGCCCGCGGCGAAGAGGAGCACGGCCAGGCTCAGAAAGACCACGTCCCGGACGCTCTCGGGGGTGATCCACCCCACGGTCGCCGCCACGAGCCCGGCGGTGACCAGGAAGGGGGTCGTGGGCAGCCCGAGGAGCCGGGCGCAGCCGTGGGCCGCCGCGGCGAGCCCCAGGAGGAGCGCGATCTCCGTCATCCGAGGACCCCGAGGGCCCGGAGGCGGTCGGCGACCCGGCGGGTGCCCTCGTCCCGGGAGAAGATCAGGTGATCCACGCCGGTGGCCGCCAGCCGCTCCACCACGGAGGGGTCGAAGGCGTGGATGCTGGCCGGCACCCCGGCTTCCCGGCAGCGGTGGGCCAGGACCTCGTTCACGTCCTCGATCCGGAGCGCGGAGACCAGGAGCCGGGCCCGCCCGAGCCCGGCCTCGGCCAGGACCGCCGGGTCCTGGGCGCTTCCCTGGAGCGTCGGGGCCGGGAGGTCGGCCAGCTTCCGGATGTCCGTGTCGAGGGCCAGGACCCGGGCTCCAGCGTCCACCAGGCGACGAACCAGGGTCCGGCCCAGGGGGTTCATGCCGACCACGATCACGTGGCCCTCCAGCCGGTCGGGCTCGTCCGCCGCCGCCCCTCGCCCCCGTGCGGCCAGGAGGCCGACCGGCCACCCGTCCCGGAGCCCCCGGTAGATCCGGCCGCTCTCCAGGATTCCGTACGACGACGCGGCGATCGTCGCGAGCCCCACCACGCCCACCACCGCCGCCAGCTCCGGGCCGACGAGCCCGGCGGCGGCCGCCGTCCCGACCAGGACGAAGGAGAACTCGCTGGCCTGGGAGAGGACGAGGCCGGTCCGGACCGCCGTCTCCTCGTCCTCTCCCAGGCAGGCCAGGATCCAGGCCAGGAGGAGCCCCTTGCCGGGAAGAACCAGGAGCGACAGCGCCGCCACCGCCCACGGCCACCCCGCCGCAGCCGCCGGCTCCAGCTCGACGCCGAGGGAGACGAAGAAGATCGCCAGAAAGAAGGTGGTCAGCGACGCCACCCTGCGGCTCAGGTCGTGGGCCAGGGGGAGCTGGGCCACGGCCAGGCCGGCCAGGAAGGCGCCGAGCTCCACCGAGAGGTGGAAGGACCCGGCGGCCAGGATGAAGAGGAAGCACCACGAGAGGCTCCAGACGAAGAGCGTCTCCCGCTCGGCGGCGACCCGATCGAAGAGAGGGGGGAGGAGGAAGCGGGCCGCCACCACCGCGCCACCGACCAGGAGGGCCATCCCCCCGGCCGCTCCGCCGAGGCGGCGGAGGACGTCGGCCCCGCCGGCTCCCGGACCGGCGAGCCCGGCGAGGACCGTGAGGACGGCGATCACCACCACGTCCTGGACCAGGAGGATCCCCAGGGCCAGGCGGCCATGGCGCTCGCCGAGCTCGCCGGCCCGGTTCAGGAGATTCACCACCACCGCCGTGCTGCTGAAGCTCACCGCCAGCCCGGCGACAGCCGCCTGCAGGGGGGCGAGCCCCGCGAGCAGACCGACGCCGAAGCCCGCGGCGGCGGTCCCGACGACCTGGATCAGCCCGGAGACCACCGCCACCCGTCCCACCTCCCGGACCCGGTCGAGGCTCATCTCCAGGCCCACGAGGAAGAGCAGCAGCGCAACGCCCAGCTCCGAGATCAGGTGGACGTCGGCCGTCACGTGGACGACGCCCAGGACGGGTCCCAGGAGGAGCCCGGCCACGATGTAGGCGACCAGGGCCGGCACCCGGAGAGGGCGCAGAAGGAAGACCGCGCCCGTCCCGCCGATCAGGAGGACGCCGAGGTCCTGGAGGAGGGTCGTCCCGGTCACGGGGGTGCGGGCGGCCGGATGCCCCGGAGCGCCGGCCGGATCGACTCGAGCTCCGGCGCCCGCCGGACCCGCCACCGGCTTTCCCCGTCCCGGGCGAGCGTCATGACCTTCATCTCGGGCTCGGAGCCCGAGATGTCCCACTGGAGGCGGTAGACCACGTGACGCAGCGAGTCGCCCTCGGCCACGGGCCCGAGGACGTCCGTCTTCCGGGCGCTCATGGCGTTGACGATCCCCGGTGCCCGGTCGGTGAGCGCCCGCATGACCGAGACGAAGAGGCTCCGGCCGTCGAGCTCGAAGTACTCCCGGGCGCTCCGCCCGCCCGAGAGGGCGTCCAGGATCTCGCCGCTCCGGTCGTGCTCGACCTGGATCCGGAGGAACGCCCGGAGGTCGGCGAGGGCGTCGGGGTGGATCCGCTGGGCGGTGGCTCTCCAGGCCAGGGCCTCGATGCCCCGGAGGTACTCGTCTGCCACGGCCTCGGGGGGCTTCGGAGCTTCCTGGGCGGGGAGGGCGGCCGGCACCAGGGCCGCGGCGGCCATGGACACGCCCGCCAGGATGGCCAAGGAACGGGTCCCGGCCCTCATAGCTCCTCGAGCGCCCCCTCCGTCGCCCGCTCCAGGGCCTCCACGAAGCCGGTCACGTGGTCCGGCGCCGGAGGCGGAGAGACCAGGAAGGGGTCCATCACCGTACACCGGAGCACGACCAGTCCCTCCCGACCCCGCTCCCGCCACTCCTCCGGCGTGCACACGCCGAGCTCCTCCAGGAGCGGATCGACGGCCCCGTCGTACATGGGGCTCTGGAGTCGTGTGCGGGTGACGATGTACTCCGGGTCGGCCCCGGGGGTGCTCAGGCTCATGCGCTCGTAGACGCCCTCGTTCAGGGCGTTGAGGGCCTCCAGGCTCTCCGCCTCCGGGTGGCGGACCACGAAGCAGACGATGTTGATGTCGGGCTCCGGGAGGAGGGTGAGGCGGAAGTCTCCGGGCTCGGCTTCCTCCAGGGCCCGGTGGAGCATGCGGGCGCCGGCCACCGTCCGCTCGATCAGCCGCCCGTAGCCCCGCTCGTCCAGGGGGAGCACCTCGTGGCTCAGCCAGACCGAGGCGGCCGCCGCGCCGGGCTTGGAGCCCTCGAAGATGAAGCGGCCGAGGAAGAGGTCCTCGTCGGAGTCGAGCCCCCGGGTCGGGAGCAGGTACGGCGGGTCCACGGCCACCAGCTCCCGGGCCCGGCGGTCCTTGAAGAGGATCGCACCGGCGGGGTAGGGGACGTAGCCGAGCTTGTGGGGGTCGATCGTCACCGAGTCGGCCCCGGCCAGGGCCTCCATGGAGCGGACCCAGCCTTCGTCGGGCCAGTCCCACTCCCGGCCCACCGAGCGCCGGATCTCCTCCACGCTCCTGCGCTCTCCGTCGGCGCGCCGGGTCACCGCGGCGGCGTAGCCCCCGTAGCAGGCGTCGGAGTGGACGTGGAAGGTCACGCCCAGCTTCCGCCGGGCCTCCTCCCGGACCTCCAGGACCCGGTCCAGGCGGTCCACGGCGCTCTCCTCGGTCGTGCCGCAGACGCTGACGCACGCCAGGATCGGCACCCGGTCGGCGCTCAGCCGCTCCACGGTCTCCCGGAGGGCGTCCACGTCGATCCGGTAGTGGTCGTCCACCGGCACCTGGACGAGCTGGTTCGCGCCGATGCCCAGGGCCCGAGCGATCTTCTCCCAGGAGTAGTGGGCGGTCGCGGCCACCAGGACGACGGCGGGCGGCAGGGGGTCGCCGTACTCGGCGGCCAGGCGACGACCGTACTCCTGGTAGCCCAGGTTCTGCAGGGAGTGGGCCTCCAGGGCCGCCTGGACCTCGGGCTTCGGGGCCGCGTCCCAGATCGCCTCCCACAGCCGGAGGGACTCGTCCATCGGGACGTTCAGGAGCTCCCACAGGGAGAGGTCCTCGAGGGGGGTGGGCCCGCCGCCCGCGGGACGCACATCGAGCTCCAGGCCCAGGGCCTCGGCGGCGCCGGTGGCCGCCACCGGCAGGTAGACCACGTTCCGGGCGACCCAGAGCGCCTCGAAGTTGGCCACCGTGCCGCCGGAGGTGAGGTGCCCCCAGGAGCGGTCCTCGTCGTAGCCGATCATGCCGGCGAGCTGCTCGGCGACCTGCAGCTCGAGGCGGGTCGTCACAGGCGACGCCTCGATCGCCACGTTGTTCGGGTTGTAGAGCATGGCCGCGAAGTAGCCGATCTGGGAGGCGATCGTCTGCTCGAAGGACATGTGGCCCTTGTAGCGGCCGCTGAAGAAGGGCACGCCCCGCTTCAGGTCGGAGAGGAGCCCCATGAGCTCCTGGGTGAGGGTGGAGACGGCGTCCTCGTAGCCGGCGCTCCGCTTCTCGTCCTCCCGGATCGTGAAGCCGTCCTCGGGGCGGTAGTTCCGCCGCCAGAAGACGTGGTCCCGGAGGGCTTCGGTGACCAGGCGCTCGAAGAGGTCGGCGTTCTCGGCCCGGGGACCGATGAACCAGGCCCGGAGGGCGTCGTCTGGAGAGGAGGTCATGGGTGGGAGGGTAGGAGGCGGGCCGGGACCCGACAAGGGCCGGCGCACCGGGGCGACGACGTCCTCTTCGGCGTCAGCTCCGGCGGGCCAGGATTGCGCCCGGGAGGCCCTCCGCTCCCAGGTCGATCCGCTGGAGGGAGCCCAGCCCTTCGGCCCGGAGCCAGCCCTCGAGATCGTCGGGGTCGAGGGTGTCGCCCTCGCCGTTCCGCAGGGCCAGGTGCAGGCGGTACGCCGCGTGGAGCCGACGCCCCCGGGGGTCGTCCGCGGCCAGGGCGTCCACGACCAGAAGACCGCCTCCGGGCGCCACGGCTCCGGCCAGCCGGGAAAGGAGGCTCCGGACACGCTGCACCGGCTCCAGCCGGAGGACGTGGGCGGCGACGACGAGATCGAAGGCCCCGGTCTCGAGCTCCACCTCGTGCATGTCGCCGGGGAGGGCCTCGACCCGATCTTCCAGGCCCAGGCGGCGAGCCCGCTCCAGGAAGCGCTCGACGACCGCCGGCAGGTCGAGGCCCACGACCCGGACCCCGGAGTCGGCCCGGGCCAGGGCCAGGCTCCAGACCCCGGCGCCGCACCCGACGTCGAGGATCCGGTCTCCGGGCGGCTCGAGCTCCTCGGCCAGCCGCCGGGCCGCGCTCTCGGAGATCCGGGCCAGGTCGTCGGCGATCTCGGCGTAGACCCGCTCCCGGTCCGTCGA
>CAZMPV010000169.1:0-6506 GCA_964567985.1 uncultured Gemmatimonadaceae bacterium | reverse complement strand
GGGGCATCTACCGGGTCCTGACCCAGCGGCTCCGCTCGACCCTGGCCCGGGTGGCCGCGGGCTGAGCGATGCGGATCGAGTCCCCTCCGACGGTCGCCGCGTCCCTCGCGGCCGCGCTCTCTCTGCTGATCCTGCCGGTCGGTGCCTCCGGACAGCCGGGAGGCGACGCCGGCGCGGAGGTCCGCGCCGCCCTGGAACGCCCTGCCGTCCAGACCGCCCTCGACGACGTAAGCGCGAGCCGTGACTCCGCCGCCCGCCTCCTGGCCCGGATCGGCGCGATCGTCACGCCGTCGGGCCACGAAGAGGAGCGGGCCCGGGCCGTGGCCGAGCGGATGCGGGCGATCGGGCTCGACTCGGTGCGGGTGACCGGCACCCCGAACGTCATCGGTGTCATCCCGGGCCGCTCTCCCCGGGCCGTGGTCTTCGTGGCGACCCTCGACGACCTGGCCACCGTGGCCGAGCACCAGCGGGCCGCCGAGCGTCCGCCCCGGGTCGAGGGCGACCGGGTCGTGGGACCGGGAACGAACACCTCGCTCACGACCGTGGCCGTGCTCACCGCCGCCGAGGCGTACCTCGACGCCGGTCTCCGGCCCGAGCGCACCCTGGTCTTCGCCGGCGTGGCCCGGGAAGAGACGGGGCTCGTCGGCATGAAGGCCCTCTACGAGACGTATCGGGACCGGGCCGAGGTCTTCGTGGACGTCCTGGGCGACGGCCACGGCATCAGCTACGGGGCCCTGGGCATCCACTGGTGGCGGGCCATCGCACACGGCCCGCCGGGACACACCCTCGGGGGCGGGCTCCCGAACGTGAACCAGGCGATCGGGCGGGCTGTCGACCGGATCCTGTCCCTGCCCGCGGCCGCCCGGACCGACGACTCCCGGACCCGGCTCAACGTGGCCATCCTCAACAGCGGGTCGGTCTTCAACCACAAGCCCGACAGCGGCTGGTTCTCCCTGGACATCCGCTCCATGGAGGCCGACACCCTGGCGGCCATCGAGGAGCGGGTGGAGGAGGAGCTCCAGGCGGTGAGCGAGGAGACCGGCATCCGGATGGAGATGGTGCCCCACCACCGGATTCCGGGCGGACAGATCGCCGGGGCCCGGAGCTCGAGGCCGGTCCGGGTCTCGGCGGCCGTCTCCCGGTGGCTGGGCTACGAGCCGGAGCTCTCGAACTCGGGCTCGTCGAACATGAACGTGGCCGTGGCGGGAGGGACGCCGGCCGTCGGGCTGGGTGGCTCACGGGGCGGCGACCGGGGCCGGCCCACCGAGTGGGCGTCGGTGGACGCCCTGGTCCGGACCGCGAAGCACGTCCTGATGCTGGCGGTCTTGCTCGGCGAGGAGCCGGGGTCCTGAGGTGACGGCGCCCGATCCCCGCCACCGGCACGTTCCGGGCCCGGGGCGCCCCGTGCCGCTCCTCGGCGCCGCCCTCCTCGCCGCCGCGGCCCTCCTCGCCCCGCTCTCCGCCGGGGCCCAGGTCCCCGGCGTCTCCGAGCTCTGCTCCGACCTGGCCGACGCGGCCGACGAGCCCCGGCGCCCCCCCACCTCACCGACCGCCGGGGGCGACCTTCCCAGCCTCTACTGCCTGGAGCTGGTGGCCACGCCCCGGCTGGACGACGCGGCGGGTGTCGTGGAGATGGGCACCGTCGACTCTCCCTTCGGCGTCTCGGTCACACCGGACGGCACCCACGAATACGACCTGACGGCCTGGATCGACGGCCTCCCGGAGCCGTCGAGCCTCGGACCCTACACCACGTACGTGGCGTGGGCCACGCCCCTGGTCCTGGACCCGGTGGTCCGCCTGGGCGAGGTCTCGAAGGGCGCGAACGAGCTCGGCCGGGTGGCCTTCAACAAGTTCATGGTCTGGGTCTCGGCCGAGGCGTCGGCCGACGTGGAGGAGCGGGAGGGGCCCCTGGTTCTCCGGGGCCGCTCCCCTTCGAGCCTCATGGTGGCCCACGACATGCTGGCCCAGGCGCCCTCGGCCGAGCAGAGCCCGGAGGCCGACGCCCACGCCCACGGCGGGCCCTGGTCCGTGCCCCCGATGTACCCGAAGGTCCGGATGCTCCCGGGGATGGGGGCGCTGAGGCCCCGGATCTCGCCCCGGACCCTGGAGGCGCCCGAGGGCGTCACCCCGGCCGAGGCCACCGGGCGCCGGGTCGTCGAGCTGCCCGACGGCGGGACCCTGGACCTGGAGGCCGGCTACGTCCGCCGGGAGATCGCCGGCCGGGAGCTCACCATGCTCGCCTTCAACGGCCAGCACCCCGGCCCCCTCCTGCGGGTCCGCCAGGAGTCGACGATCTTCGTCAACTTCACCAACTCCACGCCGTACCCGACCACGGTTCACTGGCACGGGCTCCGCCTGGACAACCGCTTCGACGGAGTGCCCGGCGTGACCCAGGAAGCCGTCGAGCCCGGCGAGACCTTCCGCTACCGGATCCACTTCCCCGACGCCGGCCTCTACTGGTACCACCCCCACCACCGGGAGGACGTCCAGCAGGAGCTCGGCCTCTACGGCAACATGCTCGTCGAGCCCCTCGAGCCCGACTACTACGGGCCGGCGAACACCGAGGAGGTCCTCATGCTCGACGACCTCCTCCTGGGCGACGAGGAGATCGTGGCCTTCGGCGAGGAAGCGGCCAACTTCATGCTCATGGGCCGCTTCGGGAACGTCTTCCTGGTGAACGGCGAGCCGGGCTCCGAGCTCGACGTGGAGCGGGGCGAGGTCGTCCGCTTCTTCCTCACCAACGTCTCGAACACCCGGACGTTCAACCTGTCGTTCGTCCGGGACTCCGTGCCCGTCCCGGTCAAGGTCGTCGCCTCCGACGTGAGCCGCTACGAGCGGGAGGTGAAGGTCCAGAACGTCGTCCTCTCTCCCGCGGAGCGTTACGTGGTCGAGGTCCGCTTCGACGAGCCCGGGCGCTACGAGCTGGTGAACCACGTCCAGGGGATCAATCACCGCCAGGGCGTCTTCCTGGCCGAGCGCACCGCCCTCGGCACCGTCCGGGTCTCCGACACCCCGGCGGCCCACGACCACGGCCACGCCTTCGAGGAGCTCCGGACCCACGAGGCGGTCGTGGAGGACATCGACCGCTACCGGGAGCGCTTCGACGACCCGCCGGACAAGGAGCTCGCCCTGAGCCTCCGGGTCGATTCCCTGCCGGCGCCCGTCGAGCAGGCGATGCTCTTCGAGCGGGCGTACTTCAACCCGGTGGAGTGGACCGGGACCATGCCCATGATGAACTGGGTCAGCTCGAGCCCCGAGGTCCTCTGGGTCCTCCGGGACGAGGAGACCGGCCGGGAGAACATGGCCATCGACTGGCGCTTCGAGGTCGGCGACGTGATCAAGATCCGCCTCACCAACGAGCGCAACGTCTTCCACGCCATGCAGCACCCGCTCCACATCCACGGACAGCGCTTCCTGGTGCTGGAGCAGAACGGCGTGCCCAACGAGAACCTGGTCTGGAAGGACACGGTCCTGTTGCCCGCCGGCTCCACCACCGACATTCTGCTCGAAGTCTCGAATCCGGGGCGCTGGATGGTCCACTGCCACATCGCGGAGCATCTGGAGTCCGGAATGAAGTTCGTCCTCGACGCGGAGGAAGCAGCTCCATGAGAATCTCACCGATCGCCGTCGCCGCCCTTCTCGCCGCCGGGCTCGCCGCCGGCCCCGCCGCTCACGACCTCCACGCCCAGCGGACCGTCGACGCGGACCTCCGGGAGTTCGTGGCGGTGGACGCCCCGGCGGTGGCCCTCACCCACGTGAAGGTCATCGACGGCACCGGCGCCGACGGGGTCGCCGACCGCACCGTCGTGATCGAGGACGGCCGCATCGCCGAGGTCGGGCCCGCCGGCGAGGTCGACATCCCCGAGGGTGCCGAGGTGATGGACCTGAGCGGCCACACCGTCATCCCCGGGCTGGTCGGCCTCCACAACCACAGCTACTACACCGGCGGCCGGGGCCGGGCGGCCCAGCTCTCCTTCTCGGGCTCGCGCCTCTACCTGGCGTCCGGGGTCACCACGATCCGGACCACCGGCGCCCGCTACCCCTACGTGGAGCTGAACCTCCGGGAGGACATCGCCGAGGGCCGGGCCATCGGTCCGACGGTCTTCGCCACGGGCCCCTACCTCACCGGTGAGCAGGGCTCCCGGACCATGACCCGCCTCGAAGGGCCGGAGCAGGCCCGGCGCGTGGTCCGCTACTGGGCCGAGGAGGGGGTGAGCTGGTTCAAGGCGTATACCTGGATCAGCCGGGCCGAGCTCGGCGCCGCCATCGACGAGGCCCACCGCCACGGGGTGAAGGTCACCGCCCACCTCTGCTCGGTGGGCTACCGGGAGGCCGTCGCCCTGGGCATCGACAACCTGGAGCACGGGCTGTTCGCCAACAGCGAGTACTACGAGGGCAAGGAGCCCGACGAGTGCCCCTCGGGCTTCCGGGACGCCTACCGGGACCTGGACGTCCAGAGCCCCGAGGTCCAGGCCACCTTCCGGGACATGATCGAGAACGACGTGGCGATGACCTCCACCCTGGCGGTCTACGAGATCTCGGTGCCGGGCCGGCCGCCGATCGATGAGCGGGTCTACGACATCCTGGCGCCGGAGATCGCCGAGGAGGTCCGGGCGATCGCCGAGGCGCGCCGGGGCGCCGACCCCGAGTCCGGCGTCGGCATCCACCCCGAGGTCTACCAGAAGGCCCTGGAGTACGAGTACGCCTTCGTCCAGGCCGGCGGGCTCCTGGCCGCCGGCGTCGACCCCACCGGCTACGGCGCCGCGCCGCCCGGCTTCGGCGACCAGAAGAACTTCGAGCTCCTCCAGGAGGCCGGATTCACCGTCGGCCAGGTCACGAAGATCATGAGCCTCAACGGCGCGAAGGTGCTGGGGATCGACGACGAGGTGGGCACCGTCGAGCCCGGCAAGGTGGCCGACCTGGTGGTCGTCGCGGGCGACGTGGAGGAGACCGGCCACATCCGGGACACCCGCCTGGTCTTCAAGGAGGGCCGGGGCTGGGACGCCCCGAAGCTCATCGAGTCGGTCCGGGGAATCGTGGGAATCCGGTAGCTCACCCCCGGGGGGTGGCGAGACAACGGCTGGGGGCGATGGCCGGCGGGCCTATCCCGCGCAGCACGAGAGCTTTTCGACCTCCTTCGTGAACGTCTGAGCGGCCAGCTTGAGGCCTTCCACCTCGGTCAGGTAGGGGAAGAGCGTCTCCGCCAGGTCGGCCACCGTGAGGCCGTGCTTCACGGCCAGCACACCGGTCTGGATGATCTCACCGGCCTGGGGCGCGAGGGCGTGCACACCGAGCAGCCGGCCGTCGCCGTTTTGGGCCACCAGCTTGATTCGTCCCCGGGGGTCGCGGTTGGCCAGGGCCCGGGGGACGTGCTCCATGTCCAGCGTTCGGACCTCCACCTCGACATCCTTCTCCCGGGCCTCTTCCTCCGTGAGCCCCACCGAGGCGAGCTGGGGGTCGGTGAAGATCACGGCCGGCATCGCCGACAGGTCCAGCGCCCGCTCGGCTGCCCCGAGGGCGTTCTCGGCGGCGATCGTCCCGGCCTTCGCCGCCACATAGACGAACTGGGGCAGCGGCGTGCAGTCGCCGGCCGCGTACACGTGGGAGCGACTCGTCCGGAGCCCGTCGTCCACCCGGATGAAGCCGCGCTCGTCCGTCTCCACCCCCGCGTCCTCGAGGCCGAGGCCTTCCACGTTGGCCCGCCGACCCGTGGCCATGAGAAGGCGCTCTGCGGTGAACGTCCGCTCCTCGTCGCTCACGTCCGCCACCACCCGGTACTTGCCGTCTTCCCGGGTGACGGACCGAACGACCGCCCCGGTGAGGACCTCGATCCCCTCCTCCTTGAAGAGGAAGGCCAGCTCCTGACCGAGGTCGGGATCCTCGGTGGGCACCAGGGTGGGAAGGGCCTCCAGAAGGGTGACCCGGCTCCCGAGACGGGCGAACATCTGGGCCAGCTCCGCTCCGACCGCCGAGCCGCCCACGACGAGGAGGTCTTCGGGAACTTCGTCCGCTTCGAGGGCCTCCTGGTTCGTCCAATACGAGAGGCTCTCGAGTCCCTCCAGGGGAGGCGACCAGGGGTGTGAGCCGACCGCCAGAAGGATGCGGTTCGCCGTGAGCTCACGCCTTTTCCCGCCGGTGTTCCGCACCTCCACGGTGCCGGTTCCCGTCAGACGTGCGTCCCCTTCCACGTACTCCACGGCGTCGTAGGCCGAGAGCACGTCCCGGTACTTGGCCCGGCGCAGCCGCTCCACCAGCTCCCGCTTCTGGTCCACGAGCGCGCCCAGGTCGAGTCGGCCGGTTCCCCGGGTGAGGCCAGCGAAGGGATGATGGGTTGCCAGATGCCGCACGTCGGCCGCCCGGATGAGGGTCTTCGACGGCACGCACCCCACGTTCACGCAGGTGCCGCCGATGGTGCCCCGCTCGACCATGGTGACCCGGGCCCCCAGCTCGGCGGCCCGGATCGCGCCGGCGAAGGCCGCCGAGCCGCCCCCCACGACCACCAGGTG
>CAZMPV010000168.1:4806-6537 GCA_964567985.1 uncultured Gemmatimonadaceae bacterium | reverse complement strand
TGGAGGCGGCGCTGGAGCAGGCCGGGGCGCCGTGGACGCCGGGGCGGGGGGTGCCGCGGGGGTAACCGTCCGTCGACGGAGTCTTGGATGTGGGTGCCGTGACAGTAGCGTGAATCCGAGCGCTCCGTCACCTACTACGCCCACAAGGCCTGTCAGGCCGACCCCAGTCGACGATCGGCCCTTGCGGAGCGGGGCGACGCCGAGCTCGCCACCCTCGATTGGGTCTGGTCGTTCAATCACCACCGGCTTCTCGCCCCCCCCCGGCCACGTCCCCCCGGTGGAATACGAAGAAGGAGTTCTCAGCTCGGAGCAGCCCGCCCCCGAGAGCGCGGGAATCACACAAACCAGTCTCCGATGAACCCGGGGCGATTCAAACCCGTTAGGACGTTTTCGCCATCCGCAGAAAGGCGCACAGCGCTGCAAACCCAGAACCAACTCTTTTTCGAGGAGGATCATCCAATAGACTGGAGCCCCGCCACCGCCGATTTACAGCACACAAGCACTGGGGCAGTGCGCACTCCTTTCGCAAGGAGCTCACAAATGGAACAGGTTGACTCCCAGCTCAGGGCCCGGGTCAGGAGCCTGGAATTGACGCTCGCCCGTACTCGCCGTATGGCCGTCGGTCTCGTGCTTGCGCTTCTCGTCGTTCTCACAGCCGGAATGAGCAGTGGGGAAGAGGTTGTTACCTCACGTCTCATTCTGATGGGCAACGCCTACGAACCGGGCGTAGTTCTCCGAGCCGGCCCGGAAGCGAGCCTTGTCATCGAGACGTCAGACGGGAAAGAGATCGCCAGGATTGGTGGTCCTGCTGCCAGGCCCATCGGGGACTCCGACTGATCCCGTGAAGGTGGGCCGCTGAACTCGAACATGGTAGCCATTAACCACAAGTCGAGAGCCTAGAAGCCTCTCCGATCGCCGCGCTCCCCTCCAGGTCCGCCGTCGTCCGGGCCACCTTCTTCGAGAACCCGGAGGGCGCTGAGCCGAGGATTTCCTGGCCGCCGACCAGTCCGGCGCGCATCGACCGAGAGCGTCGAAGCCCGGTCCGGATGCGGATGGACGTGCTCCCCCCGGGTCCCCGGGGATCCCGTCGTCGCAGGCAGAATTCGGGGGGTCACGCTCCTGTCACGCACAGGGGGGTTGTCCCCTCCCGGCGATCGGTTTATAAACCGGCCCTCTCGCGCGGTCTCACGGTCCGGCCAGCAGGGGTCCGAGCCCCCGTCGGGCCCGGTCCGCGCACGTCGTTCACGACACGAAGGACCGGCGTCCAATGGATGCTCTCTTCGGAGGAGCCTTCGGCCCTCTGATCGTCATGGCGCTTCGCGCCACGAACATCTGCCTCACCACGATCCGGACCGTCCTGGCCGTCCGGGGTCGCAAGATCGCGTCGGCCTCGGTGGGCTTCGTCGAGACCCTGGCGTGGGTCTTCGCGGCGGGCGGGGTGCTCCAGTACCTGGACTCGCCCCTGCACGTCATCGGCTACGCCAGCGGCTTCGCCCTGGGCACCATGGCCGGCGTCTGGGTGGAAGAGAAGCTCGCCCTGGGCCACGCGAAGATGCAGATCACCTCCCGGCACGGGGGCGTCGAGATCGCCGAGGCGCTCCGGGACGAGGGCTTCGGCGCCACCGAGTTCCTGGGTCAGGGCCGGGACGGCCGGGTCGAGGTGGTCCAGGTCGTGGCCCCCCGCCGCAAGCTGGAGCGGGTGGCGAAGGAGGTCCGCACCTGGGATCCGGA
>CAZMPV010000168.1:3451-4706 GCA_964567985.1 uncultured Gemmatimonadaceae bacterium | reverse complement strand
CGGACGCTGCCGATCTCTTCGAGCGGATTCGCCCGGAGTAGCACCAGGTCGGCCACCTTGCCGGGCTCCACGCTCCCGTGGTCGGCCTGCCGGCCCAGGAAGCGCGCGGGCTCGATCGTCGCGGCGGCGATGGCCTCGGCCGGCGTCAGGCCGGCCTTCACCAGCTCCCCTAGCTCGTCGTGGGCGCCGGAGCCGAAGAAGACATAGGTGTCGCCAGCGTCGGTGCCCAGGAGGACCCTGACGCCCGCGTCGTGGGCCCGGCCGGTGAGCTCGAGTCCCGTCTCGTAGAATTCGCGCACGATCCGTCGCCCGTCCGCCGACGGGGCCAGCTCCACCATCCGGTCGGCATCTTCCTGCCACGACTCCCACACCTCTTCCCAGATGTATCGACGCCGGGGGTCGTTCCTGAAGTCGGGATCGTGGGCCAGAGCGTCCATCCGCCGGGTCACGTGGGTCGGCACGTAGGCGGTCTCGTTCGCGACGAGGGTCCGGAAGGTCCGGGCGCAGACGTCCGGCTGATGCTCGTCCACCATCGCCTCCATGACGTCCAGGGGAGGATTCTGGGAACGGGCGTCCCGCCGGAACCGGTCCGATCCCGGGAAGCAGTCGAAGAGGAAGTCCCGTGCGTGCTCCAGGCTCGAGAGGCCGGCGTCTGACGCCTCCCGGGCCGTCATCTGGAGCGGAATGTGGCCGGCCACAGGCAGGCCGGCGACTGCGGCCTCGTCGGCAATCCAGCGGAAGGCCTCCGGGCTGAGCCGGTAGTACGTCTTGATCAGGTCCACGCCCCGCTGATCGAGCATGCGGACCAGCCCCCGGGCCTCCTCTTCGGCGACCTCGTAGTCCCAGGGAGGGTTGAGCGGGAAGCTGCTCAGCGCCAGGAAGCGAGGACCGAGGAGCTCTCCGGCTTCGATCCGCTCGCCCCAGCTCCGGACCTCGTCGAGACAGATCACGTCCGGCCCCGGCTCTTCGCAGTCGGAGCTCATGCCCCGGACGCCGGTGACGCCGTGGGCCAGGAACTGGGGCAGGATCAGTGTGGGGGCCCGGGGATGTCGGAGGTGGGCGTGCATGTCCCAGATGCCCGGGATCAGGTAGAGGCCCGCGGCATCCACCCGCCGTACCCCTTCCGGCACCGGACCGCCTTCCTCCACGGATGCGATCCGGCCGTTCCGGACGACGACGGTCCGACCCGGGAGGACCGCTCCCTCGACGACGTCGACGACCTCGACGTCGATCAGCGCGAGGGGGTCGTCGGAGC
>CAZMPV010000168.1:0-3351 GCA_964567985.1 uncultured Gemmatimonadaceae bacterium | reverse complement strand
TCCAGGATCAGGTCCAGCTCCGGAAAGTTCTCCCGGAAGTAGGCGTTGCCCTCGGCCCGGGCCCGGGCCGGATACGGGCCCTCACCCCGTGGCGGGCCGTCGCCGTATCCGTCGTACAGGGCGTCCACCACCTCGTCCATCCCCCGGACCACCTCGCCGAAGGGGGCGAAGCCCTGGTCGTCGAGGCCCGGGTTGTCGGTGAGGTTGATGAAGACCTGGGTGGTGCGGGAGTTCGGGCCGCTCTTCGCGAAGGCCACGCGCCCTCTCGTGTTCGACACCGTGCGGGGATCGTCCTGGATCGGCTCCTGACCCCAGACGTAGGTGATCCGGGGATCCCGGTGGATGCCGAACTGGGCGACCTTTTCCGGGACCACCCGGTGGACGTAGACGCTGTCGTAGTAGCCCCCGCGAACCAGGTTGTAGAAGCGGTCGGCGCCCCGGGGCGCCCAGGCCCGATGGACCCGGACGTCGAAGTTGCCCGCCGTGGTCTCGAATCGGGCCCTGAAGGTGTCCGGGGCCGTGGCGTCGTGGCGGTCGGGGACGGCCAGGGACTCCAGCGTCCGGGGGGGCTCGTCGGAAGCGGGCTCGGGCTCCTCGCCGCCGCAGGCGACCCCGAAGAGGGCCAGAACGACGAGGAAGGGACGGACGGGGCGGATCGGATCGTTCATGTGGCTCCCGGGAGGACGACACTGCGCGCTGGCCGGAGGAGCTCCGGCGTCAGCAAGATGGCGCGTAGGCCCCCGCGGCTCAATCCGGACGCCCGGGTGTTGCTGAGCGGCCGTCGCTTCACGACGTTGCGTGTCGCCCGCCGGCCTCGGCCGGAACCGCCAATCGGGACCTCGATATCATGGCCGACACGAACTTCGCTCCCCTCACCCTCGAGGGGTGGTTCGCCCTCCACCAGCTCTACCGGCTGAGCCGGCCGGTCCTCGGCGATTCCGAGGCCGGCGGCTGGCCGGACCGGGCCCGGGAGCTGGCCGCGCTCTTCGGCGGCTGGACCGAGGACGGCGACGAGGTCGACGGCTGGAGCGGCCTCTACCGGATCGTCGGCGGCGAGACCGATTTCATGGCGATCCACTTCCGACCGAGCCTCGAAGAGCTGGCCGACGCCGAGGACGCCATCGCCCGGAGCGGGGCCGGCGAGGACCTGATTTTGACCGGCGACTACGTCTCCGTGGTGGAGCTCGGGCTGTACGCCGAGACGGCCCGGCTCCTGGAGCAGGCCCGGGAGGACGACGTCGAGCCCGGCTCCGAGGAGTGGACGACCATGGCCCGAGCGGTGCTGGACGCCCAGCGGGAGAAGGGCTACGTCCAGGGCCGCCTCCACCCCACCCAGCCGGAAGAGATGCCCTACGTCTGCTTCTATCCCATGGACAAGCGGCGGGAGCCCGGTCAGAACTGGTACTCCCTCCCCCTCCATGAGCGGGCCGAGCTCATGCACGCCCACGGGCAGACGGGCCGGAGCTACGCCGGACGCATAAGCCAGATCATCTGCGGCTCGGTGGGCCTGGACGACTGGGAATGGGGGGTCACCCTCTTCGCCGGCGATCCCCTGGACTTCAAGAACGTGGTCACCGACATGCGCTACGACGTGGCCAGCGCGGTCTACGCCGACTTCGGCGCCTTCTTCGTCGGGCGCCGGATCCCCGTCGACGGGATCGCCGACGCCCTGACCGGGTGACCCCGGGCCGGGCCCTCCTGGTCGCCCTGGTGGCCCTCGTCGCCGGGGCGTGCGAGCCGCCCCTGACCGAGGCCCGCCGGAGCCTGGCCATGGCCCACGTCTTCCGGGTCGTGACCTCGGGCGCCGGCGGCTCGTCCGACGCCCCGACCCGGGCCTGCCTCCGGACCCGCTACCTGGCGCCGGCCGACAGCGCCGTGCCCGCCCTGCTGCAGACCGCGCTCCGGCAGCGTGGCGTGCCCCTGACCGAGGCGTCGGCGCCGACGGACACCGCCACCGCGGTCGTGGCCGTGAGCCCCGTCCGGGAGCTGAGCGAAGCCCTGGGGCTGGACGTGGCCGTGGGCCGCACGCTCCGGTCGGGCGCCGACCTCCGGACCCGTTGGACCGAGTGGACGTTCGAGCTCCGCTGCGACGTCGCCGGGTGCGAGACCCGGCGCCGGTTCGGGCCCCGGCCGTCCACCCGGGAAGACGCGGGACCGCCGCCTCCGACCGCCGGAAGTGAGCCGCCCGGGCCCATGGAGTGCGCCGCCGGATCCGTCGTTCCCCCACCCGACCGCTCGGGATGAAGGCCCGCGCTCCGAAGGCGAAGGGGAACTCACTCCGGTGACCGGTCCCGTGAAGGACGACCCGGGCCGCCTCTGGAAGGGACGACCCTTCCACGTCCGGCTGACCCTGGTGCTCCAGGCGATCCTGGTCCTGGGAGTCGCCCTCTCCCTCTGGCAGCGCCAGTGGCTCAGCGCCCTCACCACCCTGGCGGTGGTGGTCGTGACCCTGATGCCCGTCGTGCTCAGCCGACGCGTCCGGGTGATCATCCCGCCGGAGTTCGAGGCGCTCGCCATCGCCTTCGTCTTCGCCTCCCTCTTCCTGGGCGAGGTCCAGGGCTACTACGCCCGCTTCTGGTGGTGGGACGCGGTGCTCCACACGGCCTCGGGGTTCCTCCTCGGCGTGCTGGGCTTCCTCCTGGTCTACGTGATGAACGAGACCGAGGACGTGGCCCTGAACATGAACGTGGGATTCGTCGCCCTCTTCGCCTTCGTCTTCGCCGTGGGGCTGGGCGCCCTCTGGGAGATCTTCGAGTTCGCCATGGACTCGTGGTTCGGTCTGAACATGCAGAAGAGCGGTCTCCGGGACACGATGTGGGACCTCATCGTGGACACGGTGGGAGCCGCGGTGATCAGCGTCCTGGGATTCGGCTACCTCTCCACGGCCGGGACCGAATCGTTCCTCGAGCGCTGGATCGAAGGCTTCGTAGAAGCCAACCCGCGTCTCTTCCAGGACGGGGACGCCTCCGGGCCCGGAAGCGACCCGTCGCCGCGAGACTCTTGACGCGCGCGTGTGGCGGCCGAAGCTTGAGACTCCATGGGTTCGTCGCCGTCACGGGACGGATCGGCGGGAGAGCACGTACCCTACTTGAGTGTTGCCTCCCAACGTATTCGCGGCATGGCGCCGTGAGCCCGGGCGCGGGGGTGAGTCCGCGCAACCCAGTGTCAGACGTCGGACGGTACGGATCATCCGGACTCCGACCATGACCATCGCACGAGGAGCTGGATGATGCGCACGACCGGGACCGTGAAGTGGTTCAACGACCAGAAGGGCTATGGCTTCATCACGCCCGACGACGGAGAGAAGGACTGCTTCGTCCACCACTCGGCCATTCAGGCCGAAGGCTTTCG
>CAZMPV010000167.1:5128-6597 GCA_964567985.1 uncultured Gemmatimonadaceae bacterium | reverse complement strand
GCCGACGTCTCCGGGGTGAACGTCTTCATCCTGGACGAGGCCGACCGGCTCCTGGACATGGGCTTCCGACCCCAGATCGAGAAGGTGCTGCAGCGGGTCCCGAAGGAGCGGCAGACGATGCTCTTCTCGGCGACCATGCCCCACGGCGTCCACGACCTGGCGCTGCGGATCACCGACGACGCCCTCTGGGTCGAGGCGGCCCCCTCCGGAACGGTGGCGGCCGGCATCGACGAGAAGGTCTACTTCGTGAAGCCCGAGAAGAAGGTCGACCTTCTCCTGAGCCTCCTGGAGGAGCCCCACTGGGACCAGGTGCTCGTGTTCACCCGCACCAAGGCCGGCGCAGACGCTCTGAAGTCCCGGCTGAGCCGGGAGGGGATCAACTCCGACGCCATGCACGGCGACCGGCGGATGAAGCATCGGGAGCGGGCCCTGGACCGCTTCGCGGTCGGCGACATCCGCGTCCTGGTGGCAACCGACGTGGCCCAGCGTGGCCTCGACGTCGAGGGCATCTCCCACGTCGTGAACTTCGACATCCCCCGGGATCCGGAAGACTACGTCCACCGGATCGGGCGCACCGGCCGGATGGAGGCGGTGGGCACCGCGGTGACCTTCATCACCGCCGCCGACCTGGGCCACCTGAAGAGCCTGGAGCACCACCTGGGCCGGGCGCTCAACCGGATCCACCTGGAGGAGTACGACTACGCCGGCGGTCCCCGGGCCGAGGAGGAGACCCAGAAGCACTCCCGCTCCGGGGGTCGCATGGGCTCGAAGCTGAACTCGGAGCTCAGCGAGGACGAGCTCGCCCGGCTCCTGGGACAGAGCGGAGGGAGCTGACACGACATGATCCTGCGCCGATACGGCACCACGGTCCAGAGCGTCGCCACCCACTTCGACGCCGTCGCCATGAACGAGGTCGGCTTCCGCCGGGACCACGAGTTCTCCATGGACGCCGACGAGTTCTTCGAGAGCTACGACAAGGTCGAGTCCCACGAGCTCACCGCCACGGCCGAGGGGCCGGTCCAGGACGAGGCCGAGGAGGCGCTGCTGGACGAGCTCCAGGGGAAGCTCGACGAGATCCTGGACGGGCTCGGTGACGACGAGGTCGTCCTCGTCGAGAGCACCGCCGACGACTATCCGAAGACCCGGGACCGGAAGGAGAACGTGATCGTCGACGGCGAGAACCGGCTCTACTTCAAGTGGCGGGTCGAGCCTCCGCTCCGCGTGGCCGTCTACCGGAAGGAAGCTTAGGAGTGTGACCCTCCCCCCCGGCAGAGCGGTGCCGTGACCCGGACCCTCAGGCTCCTCCTGGTGGCGCTGGTCCTCTCCGCGGCGGGATGCACCTTCGAGCGACGTCCCGGCCCGAACGGGGACGACGGTCCGGGGGTCGAGGAGGGAGGGATCGGGACCGCGGCGGTGGCCTCGACGGACTCGGCCGCCGCGGCCCGGGACGCGCTGGAGCGCTTCCAGGC
>CAZMPV010000167.1:0-5028 GCA_964567985.1 uncultured Gemmatimonadaceae bacterium | reverse complement strand
TGATCCTCGTTCCCTCCGGGGAGGACGGATGGCGGGTCCGGCTCCTCCACCGCACCTCCCCGCCGTGACGACGCCCGCTCCCGTGCTGCTTTCTCTCCCGCCCACAGCTCACGCCGCTTCTTTCACAGCCACCCAGCGACCATGATCCAGCTGAGCGACATCGAGGCCGCCCGGGAGCGGGTCCGGGACGAGATCGTCCTCACCCCGTGCACTGCCTCCCTGGGCTTCGGCGACCTTCTGCCCTGCGAGCTCCTCTTCAAGTTCGAGAACCTCCACCGGACGGGCTCCTTCAAGGAGCGCGGGGCGATCAACAAGCTCCTGCAGCTCACCTCGGAGGAGCGGGGTCGGGGGGTCGTGACGGCCAGCGCCGGCAACCACGCCCAGGCGGTGGCGTATCACGCGAACCGCCTCGGCATTCCCGCGACGGTCGTCATGCCGGAGACCACGCCCCTGATCAAGGTCTCGAAGACCCGGGAGTACGGTGCGAACGTCGTGATGAAGGGCACGGTCTTCGACGACGCGGTGGAGGTGGCCCACGCCCTGGTGGAGGAGAAGGGCCTGGTCATGCTGCCGGCCTTCAACGACGAGGCGGTGATCGCGGGACAGGGAACCGTGGCCCTGGAGCTCCTGGAGCAGGCCGGCGAGATCGACCTGGTGGTGGTTCCCGTGGGCGGAGGTGGCCTGATCTCGGGGATCGCCCTGGGGCTCAAGAGCCACCTTCCGGACGTCCGGGTGATCGGCGTGGAGGCCGCGGCGGCTCCGTCGGCACAGACGTCGCTGCGCGAGGGCGAGATCGTGGAGATCGAGAGCACCGAGACGATCGCCGACGGGATCGCGGTCAAGCGCGTGGGTGAGGTCACGTTCCCGCTCCTTCAGGAGTACGTGGACGACATCGTCACCGTGACCGAGGAGGAGATCGCCACGGCGATCCTCCTGCTTCTCGAGCGGGAGAAGACGATGGCCGAGGGCGCGGGCGCTGTGCCCCTGGCGGCGGTCCTGAGCGACCGGATCCCGGTATCGGCGGAGGATCGTGCGGTCCTCGTCCTCTCCGGGGGCAACATCGACATCAACATGGTGTCGCGAATCATCGACCGTGGGCTGGTCTCCGACGGCCGCCTCGCCCGCCTCCGGATCACGGTCCCGGACCGCCCCGGCTCCCTGGCGACCCTCACCCGGATCGTCGCCGAGCTCGGCGCCAACGTGCTGGAGATCTACCACCGGCGGGCCTTCGCCGACATCTCGGTGGGCGACGTAGAGATCGTCATGCACCTGGAGACCCGGGGGCGGGAGCACGTGGAGGAGATCATCGACCGCCTGGAAAGCGCCGGACACCGCGTGGAAGAGGAGGTCTGAAACCGGCGACGGCAGCGCTCCGTAGGGAGACGTGAGAGGCCGATCGCCGGCCCGCTTCGCCGGCCCGGAACCCCCGCCCGGAAGGTGGGGTAGACAGTCGATCCCGGATTCGTATGTTTCCGGGCCCGTGGGCGGTTCTCCCGTCCGCGGCGGCCCGCCCGACCGGATGGTCGGCGAGGCCGGAGAAGTATCCCGCTATTTGACATAGATACTCGAAAGGAATCACAGCCATGAGGCTGATTCGACGGTCCAGCCGACGGTTCGCGCCGCGGTCAGTGGACTATACATATCCCGAGCTTCGAGGCTCGACCGGCTCCCGCCGGCACGCGATTCACGTCGTGGGTCGCGGCGGCGCCGGGACGAGCACCTCTGGAACCTCAACCCGGGAGTCCCGGAGCTAGTCTCCGGATTCCGGAAGGAAGCGCCCCGTCGGGCATTGCGCCCGGCGGGGCGTTTCTACGTGGAGGGGATGCCGTCGGCCGCGGGGCCGCGGACGCAGTTCCTGCCCCTGGCCTTCGCCTGGAGGAGGGCCTGGTCGGCGATGTTGAAGAGCCGCGGGGGTTGGATGGCGTGCTCGGGGCAGCTCGAATACCCGGCCGAGACCGTGATCTGGAGCTCGAAGTCCACGGGCGGGCTCGCTTCGGAGATGACCCCGACGAGGCGTTCGGCCACGTCACCGGTGATGGAGCCGCTGGTGGCCGGAGCCAGGATGGCGAACTCCTCCCCGCCGACCCGGAACGGGGCGTCGGCCGAGCGGGTGTGCTCGGTGAGCAGCCGCCCGATCCAGGAGAGGATCTGGTCCCCCACGTCGTGGCCGAAGGTGTCGTTCACCGACTTGAAGCGGTCCACGTCGATGAGGATCAGGGCGAACTCGTCGCCGTAGCGCCGGTTCCGGTCGGTCTCCTCCTGGAGACGCTCGTGGAACGCCCGCCGGTTCAGGAGTCCGGTCAGGGTGTCCCGCATCGCCTTGTCGCTGAGGTGGCTGATCTGCTCGTCGGCGTTCCGGATCCGGAGGGAGAGCTCCTCGAGGATCTCGACGGCCACGCCGGGGTTGTCCCGGAGGATCCCGCGGAAGTCGGACTTCTCCAGCACCAGGGTCCGGGTCTCGGTGGCGGTCTCCACCGTGGCGCTCCGGGGCTTCTCGTTGAGGAGCGCCATCTCCCCGAAGAAGTCTCCGGGACCCAGGCGCGCGAGCTCGAAGTCCTGGCTCCGGGCCGGATAGAGGACCCGAACCTCTCCGTCCAGGATGATGAAGAGGGAGTCACCCGGGTCGCCGATCTCGACGACGTTCGTCTCCGCCGGGAAGACCTCTTCCCGGGCCACTTCCGCGACCCGGTCGAGCTCGGACGGGGAGAGGCCCTTCAGGAGGGGAACCTTCTGCAGCAGCTTGGATCGGGACATTGATCTGACGATAACTTCGCCGGGTTCGTCAGGCCAGCAGGGCCGGATGGCCGCCGGTGTGGAGGAAGACGACCGTGCCGGCGTCGTCGAATCGACCCGCCCGGAGGCCGTCCAGAAGCCCCGCGGCCGCCTTCGCCGTGTAGGTCGGATCCAGGACCACGCCCTCCCACTCGGCCAGGAGGTGCACCGCCTCGTGGGACGCGGGGGTCGGCACTCCGTAGCCCTCCCCCACGAAGTCGGCCGTGGGCACGAGGGTGCCGGAGGAGAGTGCCCCGTTCCACCCGAGGAGATCGCCGGCACCGCGGGCCAGCTCGGTGGCCGTCTCACGGAGCTCGCTCTCGGGAATGTCTGCGCTCACCGCGAGAAGGCGGACCTCGTCCCGGCCCAGGATCGAGAAGCCGGCGTAGAGCCCCGCGACGGTTCCGCACGAGGAGCTCGGCACGACGATCCAGACCGCTTCCCGGTCCCAGGCGTCCCGGGCGGTGAGCTGGCCGGCGAGCTCCACCGCTGCCCGGACGTAGCCCAGGGCGCCGACGGGAGTGGAGGCGCCGACGGGCACGACGAGGGGGGTGTTTCCCGCCTCACGGACCTCCCGGGCGACGGCGTCCATGCCGGCGTCCCGGGCCGAGCGGTCGGCCACGACCCGAACGTCCGCGCCCAGGAGGCGGTGGAGGAGGGCGTTGCCCCGGGGCGGATCTCCGGGCTCGCCGCTCAGCACCAGGATGCACTCGAGGCCGAGACGGGCCGCCGCCGCGGCGGTGACCCGGGCGTGGTTGGACTGGGCGCTCCCGGCGGTGATCAGGGTGTCCACGCCCTCGAGGCGCTCCGGCGCCAGCTCGTGCTCGAGCTTGCGCACCTTGTTGCCGCCGAGGCCGAAGCCCGTCCAGGCGTCCATCTTGAGGAGCACTTCGGGGCCGTCGGGGGCGGTGTGGCGCCGGAGATTTCCG
Organism: uncultured Gemmatimonadaceae bacterium; assembly: GCA_964567985.1. Classification (GTDB taxonomy): domain Bacteria; phylum Gemmatimonadota; class Gemmatimonadetes; order Longimicrobiales; family Gaopeijiaceae; genus CAZMPV01. Next base: position 1,327 of record CAZMPV010000167.1, on the reverse strand, counting down.
GCCTCGAGGAGCGGGGTAGGGGTCAGGGCGAGCCCGGTCCGGGGTCGCTCCTCCAGCGCCCGGAGGGCGTCGTCGTCGCGGCGGGTCATGGGTGCGTCGGCGTCTGAGTTGTCGAAGGCGTCTCGCCCCGGAGAGTAAGGGCCGATGTCGTCCCGGGCGAGAGAGCCGGCCGTCTGTCCAGGGCCCCGGGGGCGGCGTACGTTCCCTGCCGGAAGAGCTGCCGACGCAGAGACCGAGGAGGCGACCCGTGTCGATTCGCGCCGCCGTCATGCCCGCGCCGGACACCCCCCTGGAGGTCCGGGAGCTCGAGGATCCGGAGATCGAGGAGGGAGGGGTGTTGCTCGAGACCGTGGCCAGCGAGGTGTGCGGGACCGACGTCCACCTCCACCACGGGCACCTGGACGGCGTCCCCTATCCCATCGTGCCGGGGCACGTGAGCGTGGGCAGGATCCTGGAGGCGAGGGGCGTGGAGGAGGACACGCTGGGTGAGCCTCTCGCGCCGGGCGACCTGGTCACCTTCCTGGACGTGGCCGAGACGTGCTACGCCTGCTACCACTGCCTGGTGGCCCGCCAGCCCAACCGCTGTCCGGAGCGGAAGGTCTACGGGATCACCTATCCGCTGGAGGCCGGACCCCTGGGCGGCTGGGCCGAGCGGATCTACCTGAAGGCCGGGGTCCGGATCGTGAAGGTGCCCGAGGAGCTCGGCGCCGACGACGTCATCGGCGGCGGTTGCGGCCTCTTCACCGGCTTCGCGGCCGTGGAACGGAGCGGGATGGAGCTGGGCGAGACGGTGCTGGTCCAGGGGTCGGGCCCGGTGGGGCTGTCGGCGGCCGCCTTCGCCGGCCTCCGGGGCGCGGCCCGGCTGCTGATGATCGGGGCGCCGGACGACCGCATCCGGCTGGGCCGGGCCATGGGGGTGGACCGGGCATGGAACGTGGCGGAGACGAGCCGGGAAGAGCGCCGGGAGGCCGTCATGGAGGAGACCCGGGGCCGGGGCGTGGACGTGATCCTGGAGGCCACCGGCAACCCGGAGGCGATCCCCGAGGGCTTCGACCTGCTCCGGGACGGCGGCACCTACGTCGTCGCGGGCCACTACACGGACGTGGGCCCGGTGACGATCAACCCCCACGTGGACATCAACCGGAAGCACGCGTCGGTCCTGGGCCGCTGGGGCACCGAGTTCCATCACTTCGTCCGGGCCCTGGCGCTCCTGGCCCGGCACCGGGAGCGGCTCCCCTTCGATCGCGTCATCGGCGGCCGCTACGGCCTGGAGGAGGCCGGGCAGGCCCTGGAGGACGTGGAGGAGCTCCGGGTGACGAAGGCGGTG